>NZ_JAUBQH010000136.1:0-3107 GCF_036701145.1 Microcoleus sp. Pol17C6 | reverse complement strand
GTAAAGTTGAGCATTCTCAATAGAAATAGCAATTTGTGCAGATAAAAGTTTTAACAATTCTAGGCGATCCGTAGTAAAAGCCCCCTCAGTCAAATTATTTTCCAAATAAAGAAGACCAGTCAGCTTACCTTGGTGCAACAGAGGAGTGCAAAGAATAGACTTCGGTTGAGTAGCTGCAATATAAGGATCGCGGGTAAATTGTCCCTCTTGGGCAGCATTATTTAACACCACATTTTCCTGAGTGCGAATCACATAATTGGCGATCGCACAAGCCAGCAAAGGAGTACCCCCAGAAGCTGCTGTCGGATTGAGAGGAAGCGATTGCAGCACACTAACTTCATCCTCATTCACCGAACCTTCCGCCTCTAGCGCCCAATTTCCCCCTTTTTCTAAAATCAAAAAACCTTTTTGCGCCCCCGCATTCTCGATCGCAATTTTCATCAATCTTTCCAGCAACCTACTCAAAACAATTTCACCCGAAATCGCTTGTGAAGCTTTCATCACAGTAGTTAAATCTAACGTCTCCCCCAAATTATTGCTAGTAGTCGCCGTGGTAGTGCGATTAACTTTAGTTTGAGTAGTTGTCTTCCCTGAAGTTCTCGCGATTAATTGAGGATATTTTTCCTCCAAACTCTCAACTTTACGTTTAGCACCCCAGTATTGGTAGCCATAGTGAGCTTTAGTCAAATAGATTTGGGCAAATTCTTCTTTACCCTTCCCCAACCAAAACTTAGCAGCAAGTTCCGCCGCCAGCGCTTCATTCTGAATAAAATCATCCTCTCTAGCCTCAGCTATCGCGCGATCGTACAAATCCATCGCCTCCAAATCTCGGCCTGAAATCCTCGCCATTTCTGCCCCCACTAGCGAGAATTTATGTGCGAAACTTCCCCAGCAGTTATCCGCCCAAATTTTGATTTGTTTCTGATTAGCTTCTAATTGCTCCCAGTAATCTTTTCGCTCCGACTCAGAAACCTCTGAATACAAAGCCGTTAAGATCAGACAACGGTAAAAATGATGGTGAGCACTAGAAATATGACCCATCAAATAATCAATAAGTTCAGCAGCGCGATCCGATGCTTCTAGCGCCTCACTATACAGTCCGTAAAGATATAAAGTCTGCGCTTTTAAAACATAAAACTCGCACAGCGCGGCCATACTTTTACGACTGTGAAAATTTTCTAAATGCTGTTCTTCGCTAACTTCATCCTCTTCGCCCATCAAATTTAAAATTGCTATCTTATTAGCAATAATAATATCAATCGCCCATAAATTTTTAGTTTGCTCGCAAAAATGGAGCGACTTGGCAATATCTTCCAAGAGATTATTTAAATTCATACCCTGGAAGAAATAGGTAATAGTTTGAAACATCCGGTTATAACCCGTCCATTGCAAATTGCCCGATTGCAAGCCAACTTTATAACCTTCGTTATTAATTTCCGCCGTAGTTTTGAGCGGTCTCACCCAGCAGTTTAAGTAATTGGCAAAAATCACACTATCTTGGCAATTTTGAGACAAGTTATTTGAATTTTCGCTCAGAGTCAGAGCGAGTCTGCCAAACTCATAAGCAGATTGGTAATCCCCTAAAATTGAATTCAGGATAATTCCATAACATGAATAGCAGTAAGACCCTCCCGCTACAAAACCGTACTTGAGAGAAAGATTAATCGCTTTAATCACAGTCAACTTCCACAGTTCTTGAGATGAAAAGAACGTTAGCGGCCCCATGTTGCCCAATAATTTCATGCCCATTAGTTGAGCCGGGTCTTTCATCTTTTCTGCATTAATTAATGAAGCAATTTCTTGGTTTGCCAAGTTGGCTTTAGCTGCCACCATTTCCGCATTAACCGCCTCGCTTAAATTATCTTCAGCCAAGTCTATGCCCAGCAATTGAAGGGCTTTTAATCCCGATTGAACTGCTGCTTCATATTTACTCAGCAGAGTGTACTGCACGATCAAAATGTTGTAAATTTCTGCCTTTTCTAGAGCAGATTTTGCCCGGGCAAATGCCAGTTCTATTAAAGCTTCTGATTCTTCAAAATTGCCGTTTAAATATTCGGCTTCTGCCAGCTCCTTATGAAAGGTAAAAGCTAGTTCGTAGGATTCTAGCCAAATATCGCCCGGTAAAATTTCTCGACCGATTTTTAAGTAGTCTCTGGCAGCAGCATAAGCCGTTGCATCTTTGGCTTTGCGAGCGGCTGTTAAATTTAAAATAGCTAGTTCAGTTTTCTCGTGATCATCAATGATTAAATTCCGACCCGAATTCAAATGATCGACAATTTCAAAAATTCTTTCGGCTTGTCGTTCAGGAGAAATATTTGCTAGTAATAGGCGACCAATTTGTAGGTGAATTGCGGTTTGCAACTTGGAGTCAATCAAAGCGTAACCCGACTGCTGCACGCGGTCATGCAAAAATTTATAAGTAGTAATTACTAAGTCAGAATTAATGATTTCTGATTCGGTAGCACCTAACTCAGAAGTAGTTAGAATCAATCCCTCTTGGATGGCTGGCAAGAGTTCTTTAAATGTGGCTGCCAAAGATTTTTCATTAATAATTGAGAGAGTGTTTAAGTCAAAACTATTACCCACGCAAGCAGCTAAACGCAAAACTTGCTGAGTTGATGTGGGCAGTTTTTTCAATTTGCCAATCATCAATTCAATGACGTTATCGGTAATACCTACTGATTCAATTTCGGAAATATTCCAATCCCAGTTGCTTTTTTGAAAATTGAATTTCAGGAGGTTTTCTTGATAGAGAGTTTTGAGAAACTGATTTACAAAAAAAGGATTCCCTTGAGTTTTATTGAGCACTAACTCTGCGAGGGGGAGCGCTGATGTGGTGTCTTTACGAACGGTATCAGCAATTAAGTTATTTATCTGGTGAAGGTGTAAGGGAGCTAAAGTAATTCGCTCGATTCTTGCACCTTGATTTTGCAGCTCATCCAAGGTCATCATTAAAGGATGAGATGGATTAACTTCGTTGTCTCGATAAGCACCAATTAGAAATAGATAATTGGTTTGCTCATCTGCCATCATTACTTGTAGTAATTTCAATGTAGCAGAATCAGCCCATTGTAAATCGTCGAGAAAGATGACTAAGGGATAGTCAA
>NZ_JAUBQH010000058.1:14019-45242 GCF_036701145.1 Microcoleus sp. Pol17C6 | reverse complement strand
ATTTAGTTGTTATGGCTTGATAGCCATACTAGCCGTCCCTGAGTATTTTTACTCATTTAGACTAAACGAATCGCACAGGACTGTATTGATTTTAGACCTTCGTCAGCAAATCGGCTATTAAGGAATAAGTCTGTTGGCAGTTGTCATTAGTCATTAGTCATTAGTAACCATTACCAATTACCAGTTACCAATGCCCGATGCCCCATGCCCCATGCCCAATTCCCAATTCCCCATTCCCCATTCCCCGTTTCCTTCTCTATGATTCCAGTTATTTCGACTATTCCTGTGGTGCAGCTTGCTTCGGGCGATCGGCTTTCACTGCAAGTCTATCAGTTCCAAGGTGCGATTCCCGGCAAAAAAGCTTATCTCCAATCTAACCTCCACGGCGCTGAGATTAGCGGTAATGCTGTGATTTACCAATTAATTGAGTTTTTAATGTCTTTGGACAGCAGTCAGTTAAGCGGGGAAATTTGGCTGGTTCCGGTTTGCAATCCTGTAGGTGTCAGCCAGCGATCGCACCATTTTTCTCCTGGTCGCTACAATCTTTATGATGGGGTAAATTGGAACCGGATTTTCTGGGATTTTGAAAAACAAGGGGAAGATATTCTGGGTTTTGCTAAGTCTCACATCCATCTTGATGCCGATACTGTCAAAGTTAATTACAGAAAAGCGATTGCTTTGACTTTTGCGAAAGAGTTGGAAAAAATTAACGCTCCTAGTTGCCGCCCGTACAGCGAACTTTACCGATATCAGCTACAATCTTTGTGTTTGGATGCTGACTATGTGCTGGACTTGCACAGTTCTACGAATCAAAGTTTAGATTACCTTTACTGTTTTAATTCCCGCGAGGAGAGTGCGAAAGCTTTTTTGCTCGATCGTGCAATCTTGATGGACGAGTACGACGGCGATGCTTTTGACGAGGCGTTTCTCAAGCCTTGGCTGGCGTTGGAGAAGATTTTAGCAGAGTTGGGAAGTGCGATCCAATTTGATGTGGAAGCTTGGACTTTAGAATTAGGTTCGGGGATGGAAATGAATCCCGAGTCGGTGGCGAATGGCTTGCGGGGCATCAAAAATTACTTAGCAAGTAAGGGTTTATTGAAATTAGATGGATTTCCTCTCCGGGAAACTGCAGCCCATCAAGTTATTTTCACCCCCAAGAATTCGCTGAACACATACTACGCGCCGGCGGGCGGGATGATTCAAAATCGAGTGCAATTGGGGAGTTATGTCAAAAAGGGCGATCGGCTTTATCAAATTCTCAGCTTTAATAAGAATGGGGAATTTCCGAGTTTGGTTGATGTTTGTGCTGAGTCGGATCTTTTCATTTTTGATGTTTCGACCAATCACTCAGTAAATCAAGGAGAGTATGTATTGTGTGTGATGGCAGATTGAGAATACCAAGAAACCGGGTTTCTTGAAGAAACCCGGTTTCTGAAAACCTATTGCTAGTCGAACCATAAATTACGATATACTCTTGAATAGCGCTTGTTTAAATTCCGCCGCATTTGTATAATAAATATCAGGATTGTCAATTAAAGCGCGATCGATAACGGTGGCTAGCGGTTGAGGAATCGCACAAGTGCGATCGCGCACAGGAACCGCATCATTTTGTAAAACCGCCAAAAACGGATCTTGACCCTGCAAATTTCGTGGGGAATATCCCTTTAGCATCACATACAAACAAGCCGCTCGATTTGCGATTTTAGATTATAAAAACTTCTACTCCCACCCTTAGCAAGGGGGGGAACAAGAGTTTTTAGCGTGCGTCAGTGCGGAGATTCTAGATTTTTGAGAAGATAACGCACACTGACGCACCCTACAATTTAAGGTGACGGTTTATGGTTGAATGAAAATACCGATCGCATTATGAACTCTCGCAGCAGTTGACGGAGGTCGATCGAGCAAACTACCTCCCAAATACAAACTCGTCGAACTTCCCCCATCCAAATTTAAAGCCTCCACAGCACCCATTTGCTGCAATATCTGCGCCAGTTCTGCGAAATTTGGCCCCGCCCCGCCCGCGCGGTTGTGCACCGCTACAATCAGCAAATTCCCCGCAGCATTTCGCCCGATCGCACTTCTAATTGCTGTCTGTCTAACATACGCATCGCTAAACCCTTCCGCCTTCGCATCCAGCACAACTCGACTGTTTTGTACCAACACAGGCCCGCCGCCGAGAATGTACGGAAAACGGTTGAAATCAGCAGGAAAAGTGTTAGTTTCTAAACGCAATAATGTACCGGGAGTGAATTGAGAGGCAGGCGAAAAATCGGAACGCAAAGCCAAAATATAACCGTTAGCTGGAATGGGAAAACTTGTTGTTCCCGGCGCACCTCCGGGGGATTGGCTGACAACCCGGTCGCCTGCAACTGTCACAACTATTTCATTGCCCGACAACGGAGTATAAGTTGTTCCCCAATCAGAATTGTAGCGACCGATTCCCGGTTGTACGTAGGCACTATTGAGATGAGAAACGGGCAAAGGTTGATTGGCAGGACTTATCACAGTTTCTTGCAAAGTTAAACGAGCGATCTCAAATTCGCCCAAATCGTTCCAGGCGATCGCCCCCCGGTTCAATATCGGCCCGGAAAGCCATTTATTGTCCCGCCGAATGGCTCCTAAAGCTAAGCGATTAATTCGATTGAAAAAACCTGCATTAATTGCCGCAGCCGCACCCGACACTTCTGCTGTTTGCAGTAAAGGTGCAGTGCCTTGATCGGTCGGCGGATTGCTGAGAATTGGTCGAATTTTTATACCGGATTGACGGGGATTAACTTCTAACCAAACTACTGGAAAACGAGCAGTTCCTAAATTTTTATACTGCTGCCGCCACTGCACACCGGGCGCCCAAACAATGTTTTTTTCTACTAACGAATCTGGCCGAATGTCGATAACTAATCGGTTGGGATTTCCCAGGCTGAAAACTTGCGGCCGCCAACCTAAAGGAATCTTCACTTTGACTTTAGTTCGATCGCCGTCAGGTTCGACTTTTAGTGATAGCAATTGTTGGCTGGTTTGAAAAGTGTCCTGAAGTAAGGCGGGAGCCACTTTGGCATCGATCGCGATCGACCATTCTTGACCGACGATCGGCGCTGCGGGCGTTATTGGCAGCGGGAGGGCGGGTTGGGTCGGGTCGTCTGGTGTTTCGAGGTTTGGCGCTGCGCGGAGGTTTTGCAGTGGAATAGCGGGCTTTGTGGGGTCGTCCGGGGGGTTGGGCGTGGGTGTCGGCGACGGGCTTGGTTTATCGACAAAGTTAACTTGCCAAGGGGCTGGCCGATCGAGATATACAACAATGCGATCGCCCGATTCTATTTCCGCTTGCCGAATTCCGGTAACACTTGCAGTTTGAGAAGTAATTTTGAGAATATTCCCATCAGCAGATATCTCCCAGCCCGCAAGTCTAGCAAAATCGGTAACATCTAAGTAACGATACGAGCCTGTTGCCCGCGCTGCTAAGTTTTGAGCACCGGTTAAAGATACCGAAAACCACTGCACCGGTTGTTGGGCACTGTCGGCGCTGCTAAGCAAATCCACTCCCGCACTTTGCATCAATCCAACGTCAGCAATCCAAGTTCGGAAATTCGCAGAAGTGCTGTCTGCCGGCTGCTGAGTCCAAGCTAGGGGCAGAATGCGACCGTTTAGAGAAACTTGGCGACCTTGTTTGATTGTGGAAGCTGGCGGTAGGGATTGAGTCACAAACTTAAAGTCCGACAGGGGTTGAAACCCCTGTCTCATAGCTGAAGTTCTCTCAAGAGAACTATGGCTCAATATTTCAGTCGGTTTTAACCGACTTTCGCTATCAGCCAGGGAATTCATTCCCTGGCGGGCTCTCGAAGCATGAATCAGCGCAGCCCTCTCCCCCTCTTGTGCTCTTGCGGGTTGATTCCACACTAAAGACGGGGCGATCGCCAGTACGGGTAAAATCGAGACTGACAATATTGGACGCCAATAGAAAAAATTACCTTTCACAGCTTACAACTCACAATTTCACTTCAAAACGCATGGGGATGTAGAAATCCGGAACATCCGTATGTCTCTTCTTACTAAATCCGATATTTTTGGCGATCGCACTAATTGCCCTCAAGCCCTACTACAAAAGGCTCACCCCGGAATAGAAATCACAAACTCCGAACCCTGCCCCAAAGAAGAATTTACGAGTAACGTGCCTCCATGTTTTTCCACAACAATTTGGTGTGCGATCGACAATCCTAACCCGGTTCCTTGACCCACAGGCTTGGTTGTAAATAAGTGGTTAAAAATGTTTTCCTGGACTTCCGCCGACATCCCCACTCCATTATCCTTAATCCGAATCAAAACCTGATTTTTGTCTTCGCTCAGAGCAGTTTGAACCGTGATTTGATTAGGTAGGGCTTTAATTTCACTAAAACTGCGCTCCTTATTTGACTCCTCCAAAGCGTCAATGGCATTAGCCAGCACATTCATAAATACCTGGTTTAACTGTCCGGGAAAGCATTTCACTAGGGGCAAGTTACCATACTCTCTCACCACTTCAATGGCAGGGCGCAATTCGCTGGCTTTTAAACGGTGCTTGAGAATTAGCAGAGTGCTTTCGATCCCATCGTGAATATTGAAAGAAACGGGTCGATCGCTATCTGCCCTCGAAAACGTTCTCAAACTCGTACTAATATTGCGAATGCGCTCGACTCCCTCCTTCATTGAACTAATCAATTTGGGCAAATCTTCCCGCAAATACTCCAAGTCCATCTCTTCTATTTCGGCTTCAATTTCCCCTCCGGGATTGGGAAATTTTTCTTGATACAAATCAATCAAATTGAATAAATCCCCCACGTATTCTTGAGCAGGTTGCAAGTTGCCGGCGATAAAGCCTACGGGATTGTTAATTTCGTGGGCTACCCCTGCGACTAAATTTCCCAGAGCCGACATCTTTTCACCCTGCACCAATTGCAGTTGCGTCTGTTTGAGATCTTGGATAGACTGCTCCAGTTTTTGGGCATAATCCTGAGATTGTTGATAAAGCTGTTGAGATTGCTGATATAAGCGGGCGTTTTCCAGCGAGATGGCAGCTTGGGAACAGAGGATGTTGAGGAGAGCGACGCGATCGCCAGTGAATGCCCCTGTCGTCAGATTATTTTCCAAATACAGAATTGCCATCATTTTGCCTTGATGGATAATCGGAGTACATAGGATGCTCTTAGGTTGGTGCTGCTTGATATAGAGGTCAGAAGCAAATATTAATTCAGTCTTGACATCATCGAAAACTAGGATTTTCTGGGTGCGTTTGACGTAATTAATGACAGTCTGGGGAATTGATTCGCTCTCCTCAATCCCAATAGTTTCTTGCAGAAGACAGCCTTGGCGATCGCTACAGTGGACGGCGATTGTCCACTTGTCGTCTTCTTTCAAAATCAATACTCCTGTTTGAGCGCCTGCATTCTGAATCGCTACTTCCATAAGGGTAGTGAGCAATTGTTCCAGCTTAATTTCGCTAGACAAAGCTTGATAAGCTTTGATAACAGTTGGTAAATCTATTACTGTGGTACTCGTACTTCCAGCAATTGTTTGGCGATGGCTAGAAATCAATGAAGTCTCATGGGAGATAGTACCTTCCTCAAACGAACGAGCTTTCTCCTGTTTGAAGATAGGAGCCAGAAGTTCGGGGTAGCGTTGTTCTAAATCGTCGATTTTTGATTTCGCTCCCCACCGAGCATAAGCATAGTAAGCATCTATTAGATATACCTGACTAACTTTTTCTTTCCCCCATGCCAAGTAAAATTTAGCAGCCAATTCATTCGCTAGAGCTTCCTCGTTGAGATAATCGTTTTCTTTAGCAAGAAAAATGGCGCGATCGTAACTCTCCATCGCCTGCACATTTTCACCCAGCACTCGGAACAGTTCGGCTTCCACTAGGTAACATTTGTGAGAGAAATTCATGGGGGCGTGATGTGCCCATTTATGAAGGGTTTCCTGGTTGCTTTTCACTTTTTGCAGATGTTCTTGTTTCTCTTCCGATGAACCCACCTCGTGACAAACTCCCAGCCGTGCTAGAGAGTCATAAAAGTAGAACATCGGCACATTGAGCATACCTGTCACCGCGTCTAAATACTGTTCGGCTTGCCGAGCATTTTCTAAAGCTTGCTCGGTTTCTCCAAATAGGTAACACACAAGCATTTTATGGAAGTACAAATAGTGGAGCCCGTTGCGATCGTTTGCTTGGATGTGAAAGGGGAGCATTGTTTCTTCATTGTAGGCATCTCCCACAAATTGACAGGGGTTTTCCGATCGCCCCAGCAGATTTAATAAAGCCTGATGAACGATTTGAGTATAATTTAACGCTGCTTCTTGTTTAAATTGAACCAGCGCCTTGCAGTAAGTCGCTACCTCCTCTTCGAGTCCGGTAATTTCCCGACCGATTAAATATGAATATTGAGAGATTTCTTTGGCTGAATATCCTAATTCTAGCTCTCCCGTTTCCAGCCCTCTCGTGTAGCCCTCTTTTAAAAGAGGGATGGTTTCTTTAACATGATGTTTACCATGTATGATGTGAACGCCTACTGTATAGTATACTTTAGTTTTTAGGTAATTAGCATTAAATAAATCCACAATATTTAACGCTAATTTTCCAAACTCAAACCCTGTTTCAATGTCTTGAACTACACCGCTTAATACCAATCCATACAAGCCGTAAGCAAAAGCAGATAAGGGAGCATTCCCATAACTAACCGACAAATGAACCATTTCGACAATAACCAGTGGCAGGAGAAGTGGAGCCGTGATGTAGGCTGGAGAAACTAAACCTGATAAAATTCGTAAGGCTGCTTGCTTTTGGAGATTTTCCATTTCTGGCAAATCAATAAAGTCCGCAACTTTTTTGCCAGCAAAAAGTGACGCCGTTTGTTCTAGTCTCTGCTGAATATCTGCCGGAGTTGGATTTTCTGGAAAGCAGATTCCCAAGAGTTTGAGAACTGCTAACCCCATTTCAACTGCTTGTTGAGGTTTGACTTGCGCCGTACAAGCAGAAAGCTCGATTTCATAAACTTTGACCTTATCCAGCAGCGTTTTGGCATGGTGCTGGACTAAAGCTGCTAATTCCTCCATTTCCTGAAAATCATAGCTCAGGTATGCAGTTTCTGCCGCTAATACGTGCAGTTCCAGGGCTGTTTCATAGTGAGTGTGCCAGCTATCGGGAGCTAGGATTTCCCTGCCAAAACTTAAATATTTGCGTGCCGCAGCATAAGCGGTAGCAGTCTTCGCCTTACGTCCAGCAATCAAATTTAACTCAGCCAGTTGATAACGCTCTGTTGGTTCGGCAATTAAATCAACACCATAATTCAACTGGTTGACTATATTAAAAATTCTCTCTTCCCTGTCTGCTGTTGGAGTATTAATCAACAAAAGTTGACCAATATTGAGGTGAGTGGATTGTTTCTGGGATTCGGGAATCAAAACGTAAGCTGCTTGCTGTACGCGATCGTGCAGAAATTTGTAATTACAGGAGTCGGGATTCTGGAACCACAAGTCAGAAGTATTGCTTTCTTCTTCTGAATTCTGATTTGTGAATTCAAACTCCTCTGAAGTGAAAAACTTATAAACTTCAGTTAGTGGGAGAATCAACCCTGCTTGCAAAGCTGGCCACAAGGTGGCTGCCGTATCTGAAGAAGATTTTTCACACACTACCGCCAGCATTTCTATATCAAATTCGTTGCCAATGCAGGCAGCTAACTTTAAAACTTCTTGCGTCTGGATGGGCAACTTTTGCAATTGAATCGCCATGAACTCGACAACATCATCTGTCAGGGCTAAGGTTCGCACGGTCGCGATATCGCACTGCCAATACCGCTCGTCAAAGTTAAAGGTAATTAGCCCATCTTCATGCAATATTTTGAGAAATTGTGTGCTAAAAAATGGATTGCCTTGGGTTTTTTGATCGACCAGTTCTGTTAAGGGCATAGCCAACGCTCTAGAACAAACTAAAGTATCGGCAATCAAACAATTCAAATTGACGCAATCGAGCGGCGCGAGGGTGATGGTATTGAGAGTAGCTCCCGTTTGTTGAATGTCGGATAATGTCACTACCAAAGGGTGTACAGGACTGACTTCGTTATCTCGATACGCTCCAATTAAAAAGAGATACCGCCGATCGCGATCGCTCGTCAAAAGTTGAATCAACTTTAATGAGGCTGAGTCAGCCCATTGCAAGTCATCTAAGAAAATGACGAGGGGATGTTCTTTGGTTGTGAAGAGTTGAATGAAGTTCTCTAATAAGCGATTGAAGCGATTCTGGGCAGCACTGCCCGAAAGCTCTGGTGCTGGTGGTTGCTCTCCGATAATCCGTTCTAGTTCAGGAATTACCTCAACGATTACCTGAGCATTTTCGCCCAATGCTGCCAGGATTTGAGTCTTCCACTGTTCAACTTTAGCATCTGTTTCGCTCAGCAATTGCTTCATTAAATCGCGAAAAGCTTGTACAAAGGCTGAGAAGGGTTGGCTGCGTCCAAATTGGTCGAATTTGCCTTTAATGAAGTAGCCTCTAGCTGCAACAATCGGTTTGTGAACTTCGTTGACGACGGCGGTTTTGCCAATACCTGAGTAGCCAGCCACCAGCATCATTTCCGCGCTTCCTGCACTTACGCGATCGAAGGCTGCTAGTAGGGAGAATACTTCGTTCTCTCTACCATATAATTTTTCGGGAATGAGGAAGCGATCGCACAAATCTCGCTGCCCTAGTTTAAAAGATGCGATTTCTCCAGTTTGTTGCCACTGGTACAAACAAGTCTCCAAATCAAACTTGAGCCCGATCGCACTTTGATACCTATCTTCAGCATTCTTCGCCATTAGTTTGCTAACAATTTCAGACAGCACCAATGGAACGCTTTTGTTAAGGTTATGGAGTGGGATTGGCTGCTTGGCAAGGTGGCAGTGTACTAACTCTATGGGATCTTCGCTTTGAAAAGGCAACTGTCTCGTCAGCAGTTCGTAGAATGTAACTCCCAGAGAGTAGAAATCCGTGCGGTAGTCAATGCCTCGGTTCATTCGCCCAGTTTGTTCGGGAGATATGTAAGGTAAAGTGCCTTCCAGGAGGTTGGGATTTTGAACTTCTTGGGTTTGGCGCGGCAACCGGGAAGCGATGCTGAAGTCAATCAGCTTAACTTGTTTGCTGACAGGGTTAATTAAAATATTGGCAGGTTTGAGGTCTTTATGGATGATGTGGTGGCGATAAAGTCCGTCAAGCGAGTTGGCAATTTGAATGGCAATGGGAAGAAACTCGTTAATAGGCAATCCTTCCAGAGGTTCCTTGCTGGCGAACACTAAACTAGCGAGGTAGCTATTTAAGGAAATTCCGCCAAAGTCTTCCATCACCAGAGCATAGTGGTTATGGTAAGTCTCCAGGCTGTATGCCTTGACAGTGCCGGGGATCTCTAAGTTTTTAGTAATGACAAACTGATTGCGGAAGTGAACCAGTTCGTGGAAGCGGGGAAAGTCATTTCGCAGCAGTTTTATCACTACGGGCTGCTGATCGGAAGACCGACGGGCACGATAAACTAGAGTTCGATTGCCTGCGTATATTTGCTCGTTAATCTGATATCCTCGAAAAATATTTGTTATGCTAGCCATACCTACCTATTCCTATTACTTCTGTCAAGTCTGAAGCTTTTTAGAGTTAATATCTACTATTTTCGCTCTATCGGCCGTACTATTCATTAATTATACTTAGTTTAATCTACTTTGTACCTCAAATTATAAAAACGCCATTTAAAAAACAAGATTTAATATTTTAGGTAAGAGATGTTGATCAGGCAGTTAAGACTAAGTAGAAAATGAAGGAGGCTAACGCTGATTGAATGACATCAGTTCATTGAATAGGAACTTAAGAAGCTAATGAATAGGATAAAAAGAATGGTGAAAAATCCTTGCTTAGCTAAGTAAATTAACGATGGGTAGTGGTATCGACTCCTGTTTCTGGATTGAATACTTTGCAAAAGTATTTAAGAGAGGCACGGTTGCGGTTAATCCGCAATACAACCAGCCAAGAAGGCTCTAGTTGCGGAGTCGTGGTAAAGAAAATGCTATATACCAAAACCCCTATTTGCAAGTGTGGTTGTGTATTAGCTCGCTACGAAAACGCAGCTATAAACATCCTCCAGGAGAGGATGGGGTACGGTCGGGAAGACCGATACCTCTGGATTAAATCTAGGCAACGCTTGGGGAGAGATGAGATGTACTGAAGAAGATAGAAATCCTGCATCAGCAAATCGCCTCAACGAATCAAGAATCAAGCCCGTCTTTAGACCTGAGAGTGTCAAAAAAGTTTGTGGGTAAAAAAATAAAAAATAGGCTTATGGAAAACTGTCAACCTTTTTCGGCTAGGCATCTTAGCCTGGGTTCTGGACATCGCTGACAAGACTTGCGCGCAAACTCTGAGTGTAAGGGGTGAAATTTTATCAATTTTTTGATAAACTTGATGTTCGCGGCTTGAGAGTTGACTTCACAATAAGACAGGTTTCACCAGTTGTGAACCGCGCTGCTACATTGCACCTACCGACTGAGCGGGCAGGTGGCTTTTGTGTCTGCGGGCGCTGACGAAAGCAACTCAACAGCGCAGCAAGCAAAATAACGCTAAAGTTACTATCTACCTGAGTCCGCAAGGCTACCCTTCTGAACTCAGGAAAAACCCACACAAAAAACTAGAGCGCCTGCAATGTATCTAGTTGCAGGGCGGCGATCGCCCAAAGAATCACTGCTTTTTAACAGCAGGGTATTCTAGGAGACATCTCCGAGGGGATGCGAGCGAGATAATTTAAAATCTGCAAACAGGGTTTCAGTGCTAAGTACAGGCCGCATAGACGTAAATTTTTAATCAAATCAGCTTCCAACGTGCTGTCTTAAAGTTTACTAGGCTCCCACCGCTCGGCAGCCTTCTCTCTCCGAGCTATAAAAACGCATCAACCACACAATCACGGAAATAACATTCAATCAACATGGGTAACACGATCGATCCAAACAGAAACGTGCATCAAACTGAGCGAGGAACTCCATTCGCCGGCCAAAGCTGGTTAGTGGAAGAAAGAGATGCCTGCGGTGTGGGCTTTATTGCCAACCAAAGCGGTGAAGCCACCCACTCGATTATTGAGAAAGCGCTCCCAGCTTTAACTTGTCTAGAACATCGCGGCGGTTGCAGCGCCGACCAAGATTCCGGCGACGGTGCGGGTTTGATGACTGCGATTCCTTGGGAATTGCTGGATGCTTGGTTTGCCGAACAGGGAATTGTGCCTCCCGCACGGGAAAACTGCGGCGTGGGAATGCTGTTTCTGTCTCAAGATAAATTTCAAGCGACTATAGCGCGGCAGGTGGTTGAGCAAGTTCTGACCGATCGCGGGCTGAAACTTTTGGGATGGCGCAAAGTTCCCATTGTACCGTCGGTTTTGGGCGAGCAAGCGCTAGAAAATCAACCTCAAATCGAACAAGTAATTGTCAGTTCACCGCAATTAGCCGGAGACGAACTCGACAGACATCTATTTCTGGCGCGCCGCACGATCGGACACGCGCTGTCAAATCGCCCTAACTTCACCCGCGAAGACTTTTATACTTGCTCTTTCTCCTGCCGCACGATCGTTTATAAAGGCATGGTGCGATCGGCCGTACTGGCAGAATTTTACCCAGACCTGAAAAATCCCGCTTATAAAAGCTCCTTTGCCGTCTATCATCGGCGCTTCAGCACCAACACCCTGCCCCGCTGGCGCTTAGCCCAGCCGATGCGCTTGCTGGGACACAACGGAGAAATTAACACGCTGTTGGGCAATATTACCTGGATGAAGGCGCGGCAAGCCAATTTAGCTCACCCGAATTGGAGTCAAGCGGATATCGACACGTTTAACCCAATTGTCAATCCTGAAAGCAGCGATTCGGCAAACTTGGACAACGTGATGGAGTTGTTGGTACACTCCGGCCGCACCCCCCTAGAATCCCTGACAATTCTGGTTCCCGAAGCCTACAAAAATCAGCCGGATTTGGCTCCTTATCCAGAAATTGTCGATTTTTACGAATATTACAGCGGCATTCAAGAACCTTGGGACGGCCCCGCACTGCTGGTGTTCAGCGACGGGAAACAAGTAGGTGCTACGCTCGATCGCAACGGTTTGCGGCCGGCCCGCTACTGCATTACTAAAGACGGTTTGGTAATTGTGGCTTCCGAAGCCGGAGTTGTGGATATTCCCGAAGCAGATATTGTCGAAAAAGGCCGTTTGGGGCCCGGACAAATGATTGCAGTTGACCTGCAAACTCAAGAAATTCTCAAAAATTGGCAACTCAAACAGCGAATTGCTAAGCGGCATCCCTACGGCGAATGGCTGCAAAAACACCGCGAAACCTTGGAACCGCAGCCTTTTGCCGAAACCCCAACCCTCGACTCGCAAACGCTGTTGGCAACCCAAACTGCTTTCGGTTATACAGCCGAAGATTTGGACATGGTGATCGTCGAGATGGCGAGTTCTGGGAAAGAACCGACTTTCTGCATGGGCGACGACGTTCCCTTGGCTGTGTTGTCAGAAAAGCCTCAGTTGCTGTACAACTATTTCAAACAGCGGTTCGCTCAAGTGACAAATCCGCCGATCGACCCCCTGCGCGAGGGGATGGTGATGTCGCTGACGATGAATGTGGGCCTGCGGGGCAATTTACTGCAAGCAATACCAGAAAATGCCAAGCGGCTAAAAATTGATTCCCCCGTACTCAACGACGCTGAACTGTCTTTCTTGAAAGAGCAAAAGTCTTTCCCAGCTACCGAATTGTCAACGCTTTACAAAATTGCGGCCGGGCCTAGCGGTTTGAAAACAGCAGTCGAGCAACTTTGTCAAGAGGCGGCTCAAGCGGTGCGCGAGGGTTCGAGAATTCTGATTTTGAGCGATCGAGTCTCGAAGGCAGAAGGCGAATCTTCTGTTGGATTGAGTGCAGAATGCACTTATATTCCGCCCTTCCTGGCAGTTGGTGCGGTTCACCACCACTTAATTAGCGTCGGCCTGCGGATGCAAACTTCCCTAGTTGTCGATACCGCCCAGTGCTGGAGCACTCACCATTTCGCTTGTTTGCTCGGTTACGGTGCAGTGGCTGTTTGCCCTTACCTGGCATTGGAAAGCGTGCGCGCCTGGTGGTCTGACCCCAAGACTCAAAACTTGATGCAGCACGGCAAAGTTCCCAATATTACCGTGACGCAGGCTCAAGCTAGATACCGCACAGCGGTGGAAAACGGCTTGCTGAAGATTATGTCGAAAATGGGGATTTCGCTGCTGGCTAGCTATCAGGGGGCGCAAATCTTTGAGGCGATCGGCATTGGCGGCGATCTGCTCGATTTGGGCTTCAAAGGCACGGTTTCTCGGATCGGCGGTTTGAGTGTCGCGGAACTGGCTAACGAGGTAATGTCTTTCCACAGTCAGGCTTTCCCAGAATTGGTTCTGAAAAAGCTGGAAAATTTCGGCTTCGTGCAGTACCGCCGGGGCGGCGAATATCACATGAACAGCCCGGAAATGGCCAAGGCTTTGCACAAGGCTGTGACTACTTTTAAGGCTCAGACTAACAGTAATGGCAACGGGGCCGAACCCAAAATGACACCAATGGGTGACAAAAATTCGGAAAGTGCCTACGACCATTACGAGGTTTACAAGAAACAGCTCGAAAATCGCCCGGTAACGGCTTTGCGGGATTTGCTGGATTTTGCGAGCGATCGTCCTTCGATTCCTCTGGAAGAAGTAGAATCTGTAGCAGATATTGTCAAACGCTTCGCCACGGGTGGAATGTCTCTCGGCGCTTTGTCCCCGGAAGCCCACGAAACGCTAGCGATTGCCATGAACCGCATCGGCGGCAAATCCAACTCCGGGGAGGGCGGCGAAGACCCGGTGCGCTACAAAGTGCTAAACGATGTGAGCGCGGCGGGTTTCTCACAAACGCTACCTCACTTAAAAGGTTTGCAGAACGGCGATACAGCTTCTTCATCCATCAAACAAGTAGCTTCGGGACGCTTCGGGGTGACTCCTGAGTACCTGATGAACGCCCAACAAATCGAAATTAAAATCGCACAAGGTGCGAAACCGGGTGAAGGCGGTCAATTGCCAGGGCCGAAAGTGAGCGAGTACATTGCTTATTTGCGCCGATCGAAACCGGGTGTCACGCTGATTTCGCCTCCTCCTCACCACGACATTTATTCGATCGAGGATTTGGCGCAGTTGATTTTTGACTTGCACCAAATCAATCCGAAAGCGGGAGTCTCGGTGAAGTTGGTGTCGGAAGTCGGCATCGGGACTGTAGCCGCCGGTGTCGCTAAGGCAAATGCTGATGTGATTCAAATTTCCGGCCACGATGGCGGCACCGGTGCTTCACCATTGAGTTCGATTAAGCACGCAGGTTCTCCGTGGGAACTCGGATTGACAGAAGTTCACCGGGTGCTGATGGAGAATAAATTGCGCGATCGAGTTTTACTGCGCGTTGACGGTGGCTTTAAAAGCGGCTGGGACGTGATTGTAGGCGCTTTGATGGGCGGCGAAGAGTACGGTTTCGGCACCGTGGCAATGATTGCAGAAGGCTGCATTATGGCTCGCGTTTGCCACATGAATAGTTGTCCGGTAGGGGTGACAACTCAACAAGAACACTTGCGGAAACGGTTCCCCGGAACCCCGGAACACGTTGTTAACTTCTTCTATTTCGTAGCACAAGAAGTGCGGAGTTTGCTGGCGAAATTGGGTTATAAGTCGATCGCAGATATCATCGGCCGCGCGGATTTGCTGAAAATGCGCGATGGGGTGCAACTAACTAAAACTCAAGCGATTAATTTGGATTGTTTGACCAAGTTACCTGATACTAAGAGCGATCGATCTTTCTTGATCCACGGCGACGTACATACCAACGGGCCTGTGTTAGACGACGATTTGCTCGCGGATGCTGAGATTAAAAGTGCGATCGCCAATCACGGTACTGTTAGCAAGAATGTAAAATTGGTGAATACCGATCGTACTGTAGGCGCACGTTTGGCAGGTGCGATCGCACAGCAACACGGCAACACCGGCTTTAGCGGTCACATCACCCTCAACTTCACTGGTAGTGCGGGCCAAAGCTTCGGCGCGTTCAATTTGCCGGGGATGACGCTGGTACTGTCAGGCCAAGCCAACGACTACGTTGGTAAAGGGATGCACGGCGGCGAAATCGCGATCGCACCGCCGGCTGGTGCGACTTATGATGCTTCCGAAAATGCGATCGTCGGGAACACTTGTTTGTACGGTGCGACGGGGGGAACTCTGTTGGCTGCGGGTAAAGCTGGCGAACGGTTTGCGGTGCGTAACTCAATGGCGAAAGCTGTGATTGAAGGTGCGGGCGATCACTGCTGCGAGTACATGACTGGCGGCGCGATCGTGGTGTTAGGAAAAGTCGGGCGGAATGTCGGCGCTGGAATGACTGGCGGCTTGGCTTATTTCCTCGATGAAGATGGCAGTTTCCCGGCTCATGTCAACGGGGAGATTGTGAAGATGCAGCGCGTTTGTACGGCCGCTGGGGAGGCGCAATTGAAGGAGTTGATTGAGGCTCAGCGCGATCGAACGGGCAGCAAGAAAGCTGATAAGATTTTAGCAAATTGGTCGGAATATTTGCCTAAGTTCTGGCAAGTTGTGCCGCCGAGTGAAGCTAATTCCCCCGAGGCTTCGGAACAAAAGATTGCTGTGGAAGCGTAATTTTCCAGTTGGTTAAATAGATGAGGGGCAACGCGAGTTGCCTCTTTTTTAATCTACTTAGAGCTTGCGGAATAATCGATCACTTTCCCAAGAGCAAGAGTGCTCTATAGAAGCTGTTGTGACTTTAAATAGGGTATGATAAAAATTTAGTTTAGTCAATCAATACAAAAATGGGTAGTGCTATTTTGTAAAGGATAGAGAAAAATAGTTAGCATGGAGTTGTATGTCTCACTTTTGCGCCGTGAAACTTTACCTACTCTGCCCAAGCTGTGGTTCGGATGACATCATGAAGAACGGCACGACCCGCCGAGGAAAACAAAACTACAAATGTCGTGATTGTGGTCGTCAATTCGTTGAGAATCCGCAGTGGAAGCCGATTGACCCAGACCGTAAAGCGATGATCGATCGCTTGCAAAAGAGAGAAACTTCCCCTAGCCGGAATCGCCCGTGTGATGGAAGTGTCGGAGGACTGGTTGCAAGGATATGTCAACGCTTGCTACGCTGCGCCGGGCCGCAACAAGTGCAGGTAAAGCCCAAAACCCAGGGACAACTAGCGGTGCAGATGGATGAGTTGTGGTCCTTGGTGGATGATAAAGGGAACAAGCAGTGGGTGTGGCTTGCCCAAGATGTCACAACCCGTGAGATTGTCGGTTGCTATATCGGCGATCGTTCGCTTGGATGCTGCCTCGGGCATTATGGGCCTCGCTGCCGCCTGTGTACCGATAATGTGCCGTCATCTATACCGATTACTGGCAGGCCTATGAAACAGCACTGTGATCGCAAACGTCCGAAAAGCCGTAGGCAAGGACAGTGGATTGACCAGTTACATAGAACGATTCAATAACACGAAAGCGGCAACGAGTGTCACGGCTAGTAAGAAGGACATTATCGTTCTCTTTGAAGTTAGACAATCACATTGGCGCAATCGGGAATTTCATCCATCACTACAATGCACTGATTCGTTCTGAGCCTTCGAGTTGTTGAATATGTCTGCTTTTTCTCTATCCTTTACTAAATAGGACTACCAATTGCCAAAGCTAGCGATAATGGTTGGATTTTCACTCGCCAAAATGGCGAGGTTTATGAGAGTTAAAAATTTATGAGTCAAGTCAATCTTTGGAGTTCGGCGGAACACGCTTTATGGTATCTGGCTAAGGCTGATGGTATTCCTCACCGCACTGAAGGTGAAGCGGTTTTGCTGGAGGAAGTGCCGAAAAATGTTAAGCGAATTCTGGATGTGGGCACGGGAGACGGGCGGTTGCTGGGTCTGCTTAAGTGCGATCGACCAAATGTTGAATGTGTGGCGATCGACTTTTCGCCAACAATGCTGGAAAAAGCCAGAATTCGCTTTGCTGATGACCCGAATGTCACGGTAATCGAACACAATTTTGATGAACCGCTACCGGATTTGGGCAAATTTGATGCGGTTGTTTCTAGTTTTGCCATTCATCACGTAGCAGACGATCGCAAACGTTCGCTTTACACTGAAATTTTCGAGCTTTTGGAACCGGGAGGCATTTTTGGCAATTTGGAGCACGTAGCCTCCGCAACTCCGGCTTTACACGAGAAATTTCGAGAGGCGCTGGGTATTAGCGATTCGCCAGACGATCCGTCTAATAAATTGCTTGATGTCGAAACGCAATTGCGCTGGTTTAGAGAAATTGGTTTTACCGATGCAGACTGTTATTGGAAGTGGCGCGAACTCGCTTTATTAGTTGGGGTCAAACCTTTTTAGCTGCGGGTAAGGACTGCATTCTCGTGTCCTTTTAAAATTGGAAATATTCACAATTAGTAAGGTGCGTCAGATTTTTAAACCCTCAATAATCGTTCTATAAATTCACCTGACGCACCCTACAACTTGATTTTAGTATGCCAGTTGCCTAAGTCCTGAATATAAAAGGTTGCTATCGTAGTAGAAGTTGAACGCGAACAGTTCGGGTTATTTGAAAATAACCAACAAAGTATTGAGGAGAGAACAGGCAAACTCTTAACCCAAACGATACAGAAAGCAACCTTTTTTTTCAGTAGCAAGCCAATTGAACCTCCAATTTACACTTTTAGTTAGTTGGGATGGAAGATATTGTCCGGTCGCTCGCACATTGGGATCTTAGGCAGTTATAGGGCTGTTTTAAGAGTTATTAACCAAACGATCGAATTAACAACAAACAAAAAGGTATAAAAAATATAGATTGATGGAGCGCAGATAGCTCTCCATAAAGAAGGCATTTTAATTGTTTTTAATGAGCCGAGCGGGTGAACAAGACCTTCCGGAATTGAGCGAGTATTAAAACTTTCATCTAAGGCGCTTTCATTATTCAAGAATTGGGTAATTGCATGGCCTCTTTGTATGTAATAAAATTGCACCTTCCAGTAGGTAGCTTCTAAAAACCAGAAACCAAAAATTATAACGTATCCTAGAGGAACCAACGCATCTATTTTGCTTGTAAAAACCCAACCAATCAACGCTACCCAAATGGTAATTGCCACAGTTTTTAATTGCATCAAAATCGTTGTGAAGTTAGCTATTTTTTTTTCTAGTTCCTCTACTCCTTTTTGCAGCATTGCTAGCTGAAACTCAAATCTATCCATGTTTGATTGAGCGAACGTTTATATGAGAGTTATCCAAAAAATTATAATCTTCTTTTCTTTCGGAGTCGTTAGAGAACTTCGCCGGACGCACCCTACAAGTCAATTTTAGATTATATAGTAAGGTGCGTCAGCTCCCGAAATTCGCGATCGCCGTTAGAGAACTTTGCCTGACGCACCCTACAAGTCGTGTGGTGTGACGGTTGCGTCCAGGACTATTAAAGTCACGCACCTTACTGAATTAAATTAAATCTGGTACCTCAGGTTTGATTCGGCGCTCGTACCAGTTCATTAGCGGGGTGGAACTAATGCCGTGCAAAACCACAGAAAGTACGATGGTTGTAAAGGTAATCCAGGCAATCTTCTCGGCGGTTTCGCCTTTCAAACCTTTACCCAAAGCATAGGTAAGATAATAGATAGAACCGACACCACGAATGCCGAACCAACCGTAAAGCCAGCGGTTGGCGGGATGCAAAGGACTGCCGATCGTACTAATCCAAGCTCCCACAGGCCGGATTAAAAAAATTAACAATCCAGCTACTAAGAGGGAGTAACCTCCATAGGCCAACATAGGTTCTAGGCGTAAAAGTGAACCTAATAGTAAAATAGTTGCTACTTCCATTAACTTTTCTATGCGCTCGGTAAAGTGCAGTTGGGAAAGCGGCTTTTCTGGGTTTCTGTAACTCCCCTGCACCACAATTCCTGCTACAAAAACTGCGAGAAATCCGTAGCCATTGACTACTTCTGTGAGGGAATATGTGAGCAGAATTGTGCTGAGAGCAATGAAATCTTCCATTAATTGATCGGCCGGTCGATAGTGTTGGAGTTGGCGATCAATCCAGGTGACGGCTTTAGCTACTAAAATTCCCATAACGATACCTGCGGCGATCGCCCAAATCAAGTCAACTGCTACCCACTGTGAAAACCACTTCGACCAGTTGTTATCTTTTAGCGAATAAATGCCGAAATAAACAAAGGGAAAAGCTAAAGCATCGTTCAAACCGCCTTCCGATGTTAAACCAAAGCGCAATTCATCGCGATCGTCTAGATGAGCTAACTGAACTTCTGAGGCTAAAACTGGATCGGTGGGAGCCAGAATTGCTCCCAGTAAAATCGCCGGGCCCCAATCTAATTTCACAAACCAATGAGCGATAGCAGCTACTGCAAAAATAGAAATCGGCATTAAAAAACCGATCAGCCGCACTGTGGAATTCCAAGCCCAAAATTGCAGCGGGCGATTCATTTTTAAGCCACAACTGAACAGAGAAACAATAACTACAAATTCTGTAAGTCTTTCTAAAAATTCAGCTTCGGGACGCAAGTCAATCAGCTTGATGCCGTAGGGCCCTAATCCGATACCGACAATGAGATAAATTAAGGCATAAGATACAGGCAATCGCGAAATCCAGCCGGAACCCAAGGTAACGGTAAGCAGGAGGATGCCAATAACTAGCAACTTGAGAATGTAATCATCCACCATAGCGATCGCACTTTTTATCAGGTTCAACAAGGGCGATTTTGACACGTAAAAGCTTCTGGCGCATCCGTCGTCCGCTAGATTGAGTTCTCCTCCGAAAGTTGCAGTTTTTATGCAAAATGACCAACCATTCACAACTACTGACTGCTGACTGCTGGCTACTGACTAATGACTAATGACTACTGACTACTGACTACTGACTACTAACTTTTTTCGGTAGCGATGATGTGCAAATCTACGTGTTTGAGCGATCGCACTAACTGTTGAGTCAAAGAACCCCGCAGCAGCAATTTCCAGCGGGATTGCTGGCTTTCGCCGATCACAATTTGAGTAATGCGATACTGTTTAGCTACCTCGGAAATCGCTTTGGCTATATTATTGCCGTTTACCCGCAAAAATTGCCCCTTAAATTCTTGACAAAGTTTCTCACAAGTTTCAACGTGCAAGCTTTCTGCTTTTGTTAAAAATCGGTCTGGATCGTTGACAAACACAGCATAAAATGGGGCATTCATATAGCTAGCAATCCTCGCGCCCCGCCGCAGCAGTTGCAAAGAATTCGGATAAGTCGAGATGCACACTAAAACTCGTTCGTGAATGTTGCAAGATTGACCTTTTAAAGTTGCTGCATCGTCTTCCACATTGTCTGCGACTTCTCGCAGGGCGAGTTCTCGCAAAGCGATTAAATGGCGGCGCTGGAAAAAGTTTTCTAAAGATTGTTCAATTTTTTCGGGAGCATAAATTTTGCCTTCTAGCAACCTTTCTTCTAAAGTTTCCGGCGTGACATCGACAACGACTATTTCGTCAGCATCTTCGAGGACGCGATCGGGCACTCGCTCTCGCACTACAACTCCGGTAATGCGAGCTACTAAATCGTTGAGACTTTCTATGTGTTGAATGTTGAGGGTGGAGAAAACATCAATCCCAGCCTTGAGAATTTCTTCGACATCTTGATATCGTTTTTCTCGCAGAGAACCGGGAATGTTTGTATGAGCTAGTTCGTCTATCAAGGCTAATTGGGGGCGGCGTGCTATGACAGCTTCAGTATCCATTTCGGTGAGAATTTTTTCGCCGCGCAGCATTTGTTTTTTAGACACTATTTCTAGTCCCTCGCCTTTAGCTGCTGTCTCTTTTCGCCCGTGAGTTTCTAACAGTCCAATTACCACATCAATGCCTTCAGATTTCAGCCTGTGCCCTTCTTCTAGCATTCGGAAAGTTTTGCCGACACCGGGGGCCATGCCGATAAATATTTTGTGCTTTCCCCGGCGGAGGGTGCGATCGTAAGTGCGGTTCGGTTGGGCGTAAACCGCGTCTGGATTGTTTGTAAGTTCGCTAGAGTGAATCATAGCTGAGTAGTGGGTAGTTAGTCAATTTCGAGTCATCAGTCAGTTTATGACCGATGACTGCCGACTATTGTAAACTATTGTAAACCGTCGAGAGCCAAATTCAGTTTGAGGACGTTAACTCCCGGTTCGCCGAAAATGCCGAGAAATCTGCCATCTGTATTTTTGGCTACCAACATTTCTACTTGATTGAGATTGAGGGATCGCACCGTTGCTATCCGCTGAATTTGCGCCCTAGCTGCCTCTACGCTAATGTGCGGATCGAGGCCAGAACCAGAGGTGTAGACTAAATCAGCAGTCGGTTGGATACCAGCTTTTTTGAGGCTATCTAATTCAAATTGCACCCCCTGAAAACCCTCTTTCTCATTACCTCGTTTCAGCAAATCCGAGTTACTGGGGGCCAGGTTGCTAGCTCCCGAAATGCCTGTTTTTTGAGTTAAATTTTCTGCGTTTGTGGGAGCGTAATTTTCTGTCGCAAAGCTGCTGTAATTTGTCGTGCTGGGGCGGCTCCAAAAATATATTTCTGAGGAGAAAGGTTGGCCAATTAATGACGAACCCACTATAACTCCTTGCTTGGTAATTAAGCTGCCGTTTGCCTGGGAGTTGAAGGCAATTTGACCGATTACTAACAAGATTAAAGGGTAAATAATGGCTGTGATTCCCCATAAAACCAGGGTAACGCGAATGGCTCTAATTATTTCTCTCATAAATTACATGGCTCGGTTATTTGCTAAGTGTTAATTATTGACTAAAATCTTTCCGGCTGAAAGATTACTACAAACAGGTAAATAGAAAGGGCGATAATCACCAAACCCAGGAGACTTAAACCCCAGACAGCTTTTCGGGTCAAATCTTCACCCGCAGCCGCGTAAGCAGCGGGGGCAATTATAGCATTGAAACACATTACCAGAAATAGCTGCACCGGGATTGGGTGGCGCTGCCAAAGCATTGGCACTAACTCAATAATTTCTTGGAAATCTCTGGGAAAAATATCATTCAGCAAATCATTCCGTTTCATAAATTCTCCTTATTTTGGAAATAAATCTCTGTCTTTCTATTGGAGGATTTTTTGTGGAAAATCGAGGTAGAGCCTCTGGAACTGCGTTCCCCGGCTCTGCCGGGGAACGAGATTAATCCCTGTATCCGTGTCAAAATCCGTATCGTGCTTTCCCGATCTATGCTAGCCCAACGGCGGTAATCAAAACATCAATAACTTTGATGGCGATAAACGGCGCGACTGCTCCGCCCAATCCGTAGATTAAAATATTCCGCTGCAAAAGTTGATTGGCGCTCAAAGGTCTAAACTTTACGCCAGTTAATGCTAGTGGAATCAAAGCGGGAATAATCAAAGCATTGTAAATTAATGCCGACAAAACTGCCGATTGACCGCTGGCTAAACCCATGATGTTTAAAGCGCCAACAGGGGCAAATATTGCCGGAATAATTGCAAAATATTTGGCAATATCGTTCGCTAGCGAAAACGTAGTCAGCGCGCCGCGAGTAATCAGCAATTGTTTGCCAATTGTCACTAAGTCAATTAGTTTGGTGGGGTCGGAATCTAAGTCCACCATGTTCGCTGCTTCCTTGGCTGCTTGGGTTCCAGAATTCATCGCGAGTCCTACGTTTGCCTGGGCTAGTGCGGGTGCGTCGTTTGTTCCGTCTCCAGTCATTGCGACTAATTTGCCTTCGGCTTGTTGTTTGCGAATTACGTCGATTTTGTCCTCGGGAGTTGCTTCGGCAATGAAGTCGTCAACGCCTGCTTCATCGGCAATTACTGATGCTGTAATTCGGTTATCTCCGGTGAGCATTATTGTGCGGATGCCCATTTTTCGCAGTTGGTCAAACCGATCGCGAATTCCCGGTTTGATGACATCTTTTAAATAGATAATGCCGTAGGTGTCGCTGCCTTGACAAACAGCTAAGGGTGTGCCTCCCAAGCGGGAAACTCGCTCGTAAGCTTCATCGAGATCCGGCCCGAAATTGCCACCGCGCGATCGCACAAAACCCTTCACCGCGTCCACCGCACCCTTGCGAACCTCGGTCCCATCGGGCAAATCCGTGCCAGACATCCGCGTTTTTGCGGAAAAATCAAGCCCCGTGGCGTTGGTGCGATCGAAATCCACCTGTGCGCCCAAATTCTGAGCCAAACGGACGATCGACTTTCCCTCTGGAGTATCGTCAAACAGGCTAGCAGCAAGGGCTACACTCGCAACCTCCTCCAGCGAGTGACCGTTTACCGGAATGAACTCCTCGGCTAAACGGTTCCCCAGGGTGATCGTCCCCGTTTTGTCCAAAATCAGCGTATTCACGTCGCCGCAAGCCTCCACGGCGCGTCCAGAGGTCGCTATCACGTTAAACTGAGCGACTCGATCCATCCCCGCAATGCCGATCGCGCTCAGCAAACCGCCGATCGTCGTCGGGATCAGCGCCACCAGCAGCGAAATCAGCGTCACCACGCCCACAGGAGTTTTCACGTAATTGCCGATGGGCCCAATCGTCGAAACCACAATCAAAAACACCAGCGTCAGCACCGCCAGCAAGACCGTCAGCGCGATCTCGTTGGGCGTTTTCGACCTTTCGGCCCCCTCCACCAGCGCGATCATCCTGTCCAAAAACCCTTTACCCGGGTCGGCCATTACCCGCAGCGTCAGTTCATCAGAGAGGATGCGCGTACCGCCGGTGACGGAACTGGCGATGTCCGAACCCGGTTCCTTGAGCACCGGCGCGGATTCGCCAGTGATCGCAGATTCATCCACCGACGCGACGCCTGCAATTACTTCGCCGTCGGAAGGAATGACATCGCCTGCGATCACTTTAATTTGGTCGCCGCGTCTCAGGGAGGTCGAACTAACTTCTTGAATTGAACCGTCTGGTAAGAGTTTGCGGGCTGTTGTGTCGGCTTTGGTCGATCGCAGCGCATCTGCTTGCGCTTTTCCGCGCCCCTCGGCCACCGCTTCGGCAAAATTAGCAAATACCAAAGTGAAGAACAAAATTAACGTTACTAAACCGTTAAAAACTACCTGATTTTTGCCAAAAACCGGGCCGAACAACGTGGGGTCGATCGTTAAAAGTGCAGTCACAATTGTGCCTACCCACACCACAAACATCACCGGATTTTTTAGCATCACCCGCGGGTTTAGCTTGACAAAAGCTTCTTTAAAAGCTCTTTGATAAAGGCCTTTTGTATTTGCTTTCGGCGTGTGCTTGCGAGACTCGCGAGAGCCTCTAGCAGGTTTTTTTGGGGAATCAGGAGTATTGGAAGAAGCCATATCGATTGGGAATTTTTAATGAACCACAGAGAACACAGAGAAAGAGAAGAGTTAGGTTGATAACTTTTTGCTACCGAGGTGGAGGAGTTGGTGTTGCTAAAGGTGTTGTGGGTGTAGTTATCGATGCAGGTTCAAACTTGCCGCTGCTAATTTCATATCCTTCGGCAATTGGCCCTAAAGCTAGGACTGGGAAAAATGTCAGCGCGCCCAGAATTATGATTACTCCTGCGGTTACACTGGTGAACAAAACTGAATCGGTTCTGAGAGTGCCCGTTGTTTCGGGAACCAGTTGTTTGTTCGTCATGCTGTCAGCTAAAAGCAGCAGGGCAATAATTGGAACGTAGCGCCCCAAAAGGAGGCTAAAACAGGTGCTTAAATTCCACCAAAGTCCTGTCGGTGCGGGTTGAGAGTCAGCCAATCCTTCTAAGCCAGAACCGTTGTTAGACGCCGCCGAAGCGTATTCGTACATTACCTGGGAAATGCCGTGAAATCCCGGGTTGCTGATACCGCTCAAACTGTCGGTAAAGGCGAGGGTAATTGCACCGGGTATTAAAACTGCGATCGGGTGAATTAACAAAACAACGCTGGCTAAAACAATTTCCCGTTTTTCAATTTTCCGTCCCAAAAATTCCGGCGTTCTCCCCACCATTAAGCCGGTGAGAAATACGCTCAAAATTGAGTAAATAAACAAGTAAGCCGTTCCCGTTCCTTGTCCGCCCCAAACGATTTGCAGAAACAAATTAAACAGAGTAGCAAAACCACCGGGAGGCATTAAAGAATCGTGCATCCCGTTGACAGCGCCGCACATTGTCCCAGTCGTAGTAACAGCCCACAGTGCAGTCTCGGCCCAGCCAAATCTAACTTCTTTGCCTTCTAAATTTGGTTGTTGCGCGCCCAGTAAATTATTAATTTGAGGGTTGCCGCCGTACTCGCCAAACGCTGCAATGCCAATCAAGACAACGTAGATGACAAACACCATCCAAAAAATCAGCCATCCCTGCTTTTTGTTGTTGGCAAATCTGCCGTATGTGTGAATCATAGCTGCTGGTATAGAAACCATTGCTAGCGTTTCCAACAGGTTGGTAAAAGGGTTGGGATTTTCAAAAGGGTGAGCCGAGTTAATGGCAAAAAATCCGCCGCCATTTTCTCCGAGTTGTTTAATACTTTCCAAGTGAGCTACTGGGCCGCGAGCAATTACTTGGGTGCCGCCTTCTAAGGTACGGGCAACTGCCGGCCCTGCGAGGGTCTCCGGCACTCCTGAAATTAGCAACAGTAAGGCAATTATTAAAGAAAGAGGTAGCAGAATCCTGGTGATTGATTGAATTAAATCGATGTAAAAGTTGCCCAGCGGGCGACCAGTCAATCCCCGAATAAAGGCAATCCCTACCGCTAAACCGGTAGCGGCTGAGGTAAACATTAAAAAACCCAGAGTTAACTGGGATAAGTAACTGAAGGTTGTCTCCCCGGAGTAATGCTGTTGGTCGGTATTTGTGAGGAATGAAATAGTTGTGTGCAGCGCAGTATCCCAGGTTGGGGTACTTAGGCTAGTGGGATTTAAAGGCAGCACTCCCTGAAGTATGAAAATAAAAAAAACAAATATGCCCATTGCTGCATTGCTGTAGAGTAAAGAGCGGGCATATTGCCAACCAGTCATGGAATCTACAGACCGGATGTTGCTGGCTTTATAGATGAGTTGTTCTAGGGGTTTAATAGCGGGATCGAGAATGGTTTTTTCTCCCATGTACACCCGCGCCATGTATTTGCCGAAGATAGGCGCGATTCCTATTAAAATGATTAGGGTTAATGCGATTTGAAGTAATCCTTGCTGCATAACTGAGCCAATTTTTTATCGTTGGATAAAGGGGTTTTGCCGATCGCCAAATGGCTTCGGTGGGAGGTTCCAAAAACCGGGCGAGCTTTTTTTGCAGCTCACTTTCAGTTTGGGGGCGATCGCCCCAATGCTGCTAAGATGCAATCTCCCCAGCCAGAGGGATTAACGCCATCATCGGGTTTTTGTTGGCGAGAATTCCTTGTTTTTATTTGGCTAATCCCATGCTTTGACAGCGATCGAGCAATTGTATAGCATTTAAGGGTGCGCCACCATAACTCTTGTTAACTTGGATGAAACTGAAGTCGCTTTGATTAGACAAAGTTCATCTGTCACTTCTGTAAGCCCAAAAATGCTATCTACTTTTACTGATTACTATACTCACTCTTAGAAAACTGGATAATCAGCTTTCAGGTATAAATTGCTGTTTGCACATTAAGCTTATTTGCTCTATATTTATCAGAATATATAAATATTTAAATCGGGTTAACTGTCTATACTTCGAGATATATATGTTCGCTAAACGCGAGGCTTTTGCGCGAGAATAGGTGAAAAAAATCCAAAAAAATAACTATGCTAAGGTAGTAGGTAACAATGAGTAGGTAAAAGGGAGTAGATAGAAGGAAAAAAACTGTGAATATCAAATATAAAATGGATTGATTGAGGATGTTTAAAAGTTTATCGGCTATCCCAAAAAACCTGGCTATTCAAGAGAAGTATTTGCGGGGGAGGTGGTCGATCGCAATTTTATTTGCGATTGTTGCAATGCTGGAATTTACTACGCCGTCGGAGTATCTGTTTGGGTATTTCTACACGGGGCCAATTTTACTGGCAAATTCGCGCTTGAGTCGGTTGGGTAAGTTGCAAATTACGCTGCTATCGGCAGCTTTGACGCTGTTAAATTTGTTTGTTCCTCATGGAGAAGCGATCGCCCTAGCCACTGTCGCAAATAGATTGATCGCAGTCATGGCTTTAGGGGTGACGGGATATTTGAGCGATCGCAACCACCAGTACCAAGAAGCGATCGCGATCGCTAAAGCTGAGTTGCAGTCGCAGCAGCAGCTAGCAAGCATCCGAGAAGATTTTGTCTCTACTTTGAGTCACGACTTAAAAACGCCGATGCTGGGGGCGATCGAAACAATTAAAGCTTTTCAGTCAGCAAAATTTGGGAATGTCACCGCCAGTCAGCAAAAAGTTCTGGAAACAATGGCGCGATCGCACAAAATGTCACTACAATTAGTAGAAACGCTGCTAGATGTTTACCGCAACGATGCCGAAGGTTTAAAACTGCAACTTGCGCCCGTAAATTTAGTAGCTTTGGCCGAAGAAGTAATCGCAACTCTCACCCATTTATCTGCGGCGCGCCGGGTTTACATTAGTATGAGTTACGGAGACTCAGATTTCCGTCGCTCTTTGTGGGTAAATGGCGATGCGGTGCAACTCCAGCGCGTTTTTGTGAATTTGCTAACAAACGGCATCAACCATTCTCCTCGCGGTGGCAAAGTAGAAATAATCATGGAATCTTATTCGAGTTATCAGGTGGTGAAAGTTATCGATAGCGGGTTGGGAATTACCGCCGATGAACTGCCCCACTTGTTTGAGCGTTTTTATCAAGGACACAGCGATCGCCAAGCCAAAGGATCGGGATTGGGGTTATACTTATCTCGCCAAATTATTGACGCCCACGGCGGTATAATTTGGGCAGAAAATAAATTGCCTCTAGGCGCTTTGTTTGGATTCCGACTCCCTGCTATCCCAGAGAAATGAAACCAGTTTATCCCTTGCGAATTCTCTTAGTTGAAGACGACGAACTGTTTCGGTTGGGACTGCAAACCAGGTTGCAGCAAGAAAGTTGCTTACAAGTAATTGCAGAGGCCGAAGATGGCGAAACGGCAGTAGAATTGACTCAGGAACACTTGCCCGATGTGGTGGTTCTCGATGTCGGTTTGCCTGGAATTGGGGGCATTGAAGCGTGCCGCCAAATTAAACAGCGGCATTCAGCAATTCCAGTTTTGATTTTAACATCTCATTCGCAAAAATCTTTAATTGAAAGATTGATGGCAGCGGGTGCTCAGGGATATTGCCTTAAGGGAATTGCGGCGGAAACTTTGGTTTTGGCAATTCGATCGGTGGCAGCGGGTGCTTCGTGGTGGGATCAGGTCGCGACTGCGGAAATTCGGGCGGTTTTTGCTAATCCCGAACCTGTGAAAAAAGGGTTGAAATCGGAACTTTTAGAGAATCCGCTGACGAAGCGAGAACAGGAAATATTAGCTTTAGTTGCGGGGGGAAAAAGCAATCAGGAAATTGCTCAAATATTGTACATTGCTCCGGGTACAGTGCGAGTTCACGTGCACGCCATTTTGCAAAAGTTAGAAGTGCGCGATCGCACTCAAGCTGCTGTACTCGCAATTCAGAAAGGATTGGTAGCAGAAGAACTGTTAGACTGTCAATTTTAAGTCTGGTAGTTTATAAAGATTGCCAAACCTCGCTCGCTAAAAACTATAAGTTTTATCAATTTTGTAATTTGCTGAAAAAGATTACTTGACACAAAAACAATGAAAGAGTAGAATTTTTTTTATACATAACTTTTTCTTCAATCATGTCGTCATTAGATGTATTTTTCTCCGAGTACATAGAAGGCAGTGGCAATAATAAAGCTTTAGAAATATACAACGGTACTACAGCACCAATTAATTTATTCGCAGAAAATTATGTTGTACAAACATATTTTAATGGCAACAGTGTTCCCACACAAACCTTTTCTTTAACGGGAACGGTAGCTGTGGGCGATGTTTATGTTTTCGCACTGAATAATGGCGACCCTGTAACTAATAGCACTCTTGCAGCTATGCTTGCCCAAGCTGATCAAACTGATACAAATCAATTTGGGTGGTACAACGGCAACGATGCAATTGTACTGCGAAAAGGGGGAACTGGAGGTCAAGTTGTAGACTCGATCGGTCAAATTGGATTCGATCCCGGTACACAGTGGGGAAATGGACTTATCAGTACGGCAGACAACACCCTTCGACGCACTCGAAATGTCACCGATGGCGATCCAAATCCTAATGATACCTTCGATCTGATCCTGCAATGGCAAGGATTTCCCCAAGATACAGTAGGCGATTTAGGTAGTCACTACGCTGCACCAATTTTAAACAATTCCGGTTTCCCAACACTGACAGCTATTAATGAAGATATTCCGGCAGCAAGCAACACGGGTACGCCCATTTCTACCTTAATCAGTGGTTTAGTTACTGATATTAATAGTGACCCTCAAGGTATTGCTATCACTGGCGCAGATAACAGTAATGGCGCTTGGCAATACTCGCTCAAGGGTGGCAATTCTTGGACGCCTTTTGGTGCTGTTTCTGATACTAACGCCACGCTACTGGGTTCGACATCTCTGTACGCAGGTCAATTGGGAACTCCACCGGCGAGCCAACCTTGGATGGCTTTAGGAAATGTTAATCAGGCTAATCCTTTGGGTGGTGTTTTTGCTACTGAAACTTTAAATGGTGGTTCGACTACGCTCAACAGCATTGCCAATCGAAGTATTTATGCAGGTTACAGCACTCACACCGCTGTCCCTGTCTTTAGCGGTCTTCCTCCAACTTTAACAAGTGTTACTTTTACCCCCAAAGCTGCGGCGGTGCCAGTTCTCGATCGCACTTTAGGTTACGGCGTTCGTTTTGATGTCAAAATTAACAGCGAGAGTCACACTTTTGCAGACAGCGACAAAAACAGCGACAATCTTTCAGACCGCGCCGGTTTCAGCCTTGTAGCTATTAGTTCTGACGGTCAAAAAGGTGTAGAAATTGGTTTTTGGGACAACGAGATTTGGGTACAAAAAGATGGGATTTCTGACTCGGGGCCGCTTTTTACTCATGATATTGCCAATACTTCTCCCGATCGCTGGTTTGGCAATACAACCCAACTAGCCAGTTATGAACTCACAGTTTTAGGCGACAACTTCACGCTGTTTCGCAACGGCACTGCAATTCTCAACAACCGTCCCCTGCGAAACTATACTAGCTTCACGGGCGCCATAAATCCCTATAAAACTCCCAATTTTCTGTTTTTTGGGGACGACACTACCTCTGCATCTGCCAGTTTTGAATTAAAAAACGTAGCAGTCAAAAGCGCAGAACCGAGGATTCGTTTCGTACCGAATCAAGATTACTTTGGACCGTCGCCCAGCCTAACTTTCCGGGCTTGGGATACAAGTGATAACATTGCTAGTGGCACAACGGCGGTAAACGTATCGGTAAACGGCAGCACATCGCCGTTTAGCAGCGAAAGCGAGACGGCTACAATTACCGTCAATCCAGTCAACGACGTACCCTCGTTTATTAAAGGGGTCGATCCCATCGCCAGCCACAACGCAGGGCTGCAAACCCTTGCTGGATGGGCCACAGGCATTTCCCCAGGCCCCGCCAACGAATCGGCTCAAACTGTTAGTTTTCAAGTGGTGGGAAATGACAATGCTGCTTTGTTTAGTGTACCACCGGCGATCGACTCTTCTGGACAACTGACTTTTACGCCTGCGGGGGGTGCAACTGGCGCTGCCAATATCACTCTAAACCTTAGAGACAGTGGCGGTATAGCTAACGGCGGCGTCGATACTTCGGCAGACCAGACATTTGTGATTAACATAACCAATAATCCACCGCTGGCACAAATTGACTATTACCAAACTCTGCACGGTCAAGTCCTGAATGTGCCTGTTGCTGATGGAGTTTTAGCCAACGATAGCGACTTGGACGATGATGTATTGACGGCAACTAAAGTCACAAATCCCAACAATGGCACTCTCGGATTGAATCAGGATGGTTCGTTTACTTATACTCCCAATCCGGGATTTTTTGGGCCCGATAGTTTTACTTACACTGTCAGCGATGGGGCTGCTACGACACCAGCAATTGTGGCAAATATCAATGTCACAAATAATCCACCGTTCGCACAAATTGACTATTACCAAACTCTGCACGGTCAAGTCCTGAATGTGCCTGTTGCTGATGGAGTTTTAGCCAACGA
>NZ_JAUBQH010000058.1:6453-13919 GCF_036701145.1 Microcoleus sp. Pol17C6 | reverse complement strand
TAGCGACTTGGACGATGATGTATTGACGGCAACTAAAGTCACAAATCCCAACAATGGCACTCTCACATTCAATACTGATGGTTCGTTTACTTATACTCCCAATCCGGGTTTTGTGGGAATCGATAGCTTTACTTATAGTGTCAGTGACGGGGTTGCTACCATCCCAGAAATTGTGGCAAATATTAATGTCACAAGTGCCGGAAACTTTAACTTCAGCAACGCCAATTACAGCGTTAATGAAAACGGTCAATTTGCCACAATTACTGTTATCCGCACTGATGGTACTAATGTGGCGGCTGCTGTCAGTTACAGTACAAGTAATGGCACTGCTAATGCTGCAAGTGACTATAACCAGACATCAGGAACTTTAAACTTTGGCATTGGCGAAACTGCTCAAGCTTTCACGATTCCCATTGTGGCTGATTCAGAGATAGAAGAGGATGAAACTGTTAATTTAACTCTCAACAATCCCACTAACGGAGCAGATTTAGGAGCGATTTATAGTGCTGTTTTGACTATTGTAGATACAACTCCGACTCCAATTCCGACGCCGACGCCAATTCCGACGCCGACGCCTGCGGAAACTCCAATTCCGACGCCGACGCCAATTCCGACGCCGACGCCTGCGGAAACTCCAATTCCGACACCAATTCCGACACCAATTCCGACGCCGACGCCTGCGGAAACTCCGACACCAATTCCGACACCAATTCCGACGCCGATGCCTGCGGAAACTCCGACACCAATTCCGACGCCAATTCCGACGCCGATGCCTGCGGAAACTCCAATTCCCACACCGACGCCAATTCCGACGCCGACGCCTGCGGAAACTCCAATTCCCACACCGACGCCAATTCCCACACCGACGCCAATTCCTGCGGAAACTCCAATTCCGACGCCGACGCCTGCGGAAACTCCAATTCCCACACCGACGCCAATTCCTGCGGAAACTCCGACGCCTGCGGAAACTCCGACACCAATCCCGACGCCAATTCCTGCGGAAACTCCAATTCCGACACCGACGCCAATTCCTACGGAAACTCCAATTCCGACGCCGACTCCTGCTGAAACTCCAATTCCGACACCGACGCCAATTCCTGCGGAAACTCCAATTCCGACGCCAATTCCTGCCGAAACTCCGACGCCTGCGGAAACTCCGACACCAATTCCGACGCCAATTCCGATATCTGCGGAAACTCCAATTCCGACGGCTAAACCTGGGGAAACGCCGATCGCCAATCAGAATTCGATCGCCCCAACCACATCTCCAACAACCGAAACCCCCACACCTGCGCTAATTCCTGCAGCTTCGGAAGACTGTATGTGCGATCGAATCACTTTACCCGATCGCACTTCCATTGCCGGCCCGAATATCCCTGAAAATATCCTCAACGGTACTGACGGTAAAGATACTCTAACCGGCAGCGATATTAATGACATCATCAACGGTTTCAACGGCAGCGACTGGCTAAATGGTTTTGTCGGCAGCGACAATATTTACGGTGGCCTTGCTAGCCCAGTTACTGTTGGCGCGGATGCAGACAGCGACACCATATTTGGCAACGAAAATAACGACTATCTCCTCGGCCACGCTGGGAATGACATTATTTATGGGGGTAAAGATCATGATGTGGCGATCGCAGGCAAAGATAATGACGTAGTTTGGGGCGACAAAGGCAACGATACCCTACTTGGCGATGAAGGTAATGACAGTTTATTTGGCGACAATTCTGAGGCGCCTGACGGTGACTTGACAGGAAAAGATTTGCTTTTTGGCAATAACGGCAACGACGTTTTGTACGGACAAGAAAGCGAAGATACTCTAAGTGGCGGCGAAGACAATGATACCTTACACGGCGGCAAAGATAACGATATAATTTGCGGCGATTCTGGCAATGATTTGCTATTTGGAGATTTGGGAAATGACACCATCTGCGGTGGCGATGGCGAGGATACGATTTTCGGAGATATTGACAATATCGCTACCGAAGCTAGCAGTCAACAAGATTATTTGTGCGGTGGCAGCGGCAATGATTTAATTTTTGGTAATCAAGATGCCGATCAATTGTGTGGGGGTGACGGTAGCGATACTCTGTACGGCGGTAAGGGTGATGATACTTTTATTGGGGGAATTGGCGACGACTGGTTGATGGGAGACTTCGGAAACGATACGCTGCAAGGGGGAAGCGGGCGCGATTACTTTTTCTTGACTCCGGGAGAAGGCCAGGATGTAATCGCTGATTTTACGCAAGGTGAAGATTTATTAATTTTAATGGGAGGGTTAACGGTCGATCGACTCAGCATACTTCAAGAAAACACTACAACGTTTATCAAAATTGCCAATACCGATCAAATCTTAGCTAGCCTCAAAGGCGTGCCAGCTAATCTCATCACTCAACAGGATTTTACAGTAACCGGGCTACCTGGTTTGCAGATAATATCGAATCCGGTTGTATCACAATGATGGCTAATATCATGTCCGATCGATTAACTATAATATCCCGGTCGGGGCGGGTTTGTGAGATTGTCAATTATTGGCAGGTATTGTTGGTGAGGGGAACCCCTAAAAAAATCGCGATCGCTCGACCGGATATGATATGAGACACTACTTAAATATTTCGTATAGCGTCAGCAAATAGTCATATCGCATTGATTTATCCTCTCTAAAATTAATCTAGCCTGCCTTCAGAAGGTAGGCTAGGGCGATCGGGAGGAGTATAGAGTCAAACACAATATTGGTACTAGACTTGGGGTTAAGTTGAAACTGTAGGGTGCGTACTTCGCACCCTACAGTCTCTCATTTCCAGGCTCGGCTTTGTATTTAAACCGGAACCAGAGTCGGTTCCAAAGTTGCCACTAATTTGAGATTGTACTCATATTCAAAACACGGCTTTTTATAATCCAAACTCCACAATTCTAGAGCGCAATTGTCTTCGGGATTGAGCGGTTGTAGGCGCAAGTGAAACTCTCTAACTTCCGGGCGATATTCGCATTTAAAATCAGAAATTGCGCCTATTTGCCGCCTATCTAAAGCCACAGCTAACCGCAGAAAAGGATGCAATTTATTGACGAATTCACGGTATTTTTTCGGAAGAGCAATAAAGTTTTCGTGCTTCTTTTTGGGAGGATTTTTCCGGTGATAGCGAGCCAAATTGGCAATTACTTCAATCTCTGTTTCAGTGTAGCCCAATAACTCACCATTGCGAATTAAATAGTAAGAATGCTTGTGGTGCGCTGAATGACTGACGTACAAACCGCAGTTGTGCAGAATTGCGGCAGCCCACAGCAACTCGCGTTCTTCACTTCCCCAGTTGTGTAGAATTCCTTGAGTTTGGTCGAAGAAGTTGAGAGTAAATGCTGCGGTTCTTTCGCTTTGTTCTAAATTGACTTGATATTTCTCAGCCATGTGGTGAATGCTGCGCTGGCGGATTGAACCTTGATAGCGTAAGCGGTTTTCAATTAAACCGTGCGCCAGCATCCAGTCAACAATTACCCCTTCTCTCAGAGATCGATCGCAAACCGTCAGCGATTCAATTCCTAATAGTATCATAGCTTCCTGCAAAATCAAAGCGCCTGCCAGAATAATTTCCGCCCGCTTGTCCGACATTCCCGGAATTGCCAACCTTTCGGCATAAGAAAGTTTGCGAAAGCGATTGACTAAATCACGCAAATCTTTTAAACTTAACTGATATCCGGCTAGGGGACTCGGCACTGTTCCCAACTTTTCGCGAGCATTAATTGCCGCTAGAGTTTCGATGGTTCCAGCAGTGCCAATCAAGCGCAAAGGTTCGCCCTCATGGAATTGAGATCGCAATTCGTCGATCGGTCTTTCTAGCGAAATCCGAATATAAGCTTGCAAATAAGCAAACTCCTCCCTGCTAATCGGGTCAGTTTTGACAAATTGTCCTGTTAAGCGAACAGCACCAATTTTTGTACTGGTGAGACAGCGAGGCTCAGAACTGTCTCCTAAAATCAACTCCGTAGAACCGCCACCAATATCAATAATTACCTGCGACTGATTGTTAAACTCCATACCCGAAAGAACGCCGAGATAAATTCTCCGCGCTTCTTCTTGACCGGAAATTAAACTAACATTCAGGTCTAATTCTTCAGCAACTTGTTTCAGAAAATCCCGCCCGTTAGGGGCTTCCCGAACTGCACTCGTAGCCACAGCGATAATTTGTTCGGCATTGAAAGTTTTAGCAATATCTTGAAAGCGGCGCAGAGTGGCGATCGCCCTTTCCATAACCTCGGACTTCAAACACCCTGTCTTAACCTCACAATCGCCCAACCGAACCGTATCTTTTTCTCTAGCAATAATCGTAAACGCGGGTAATTTCGGATCGATGCGCGCCACCACCATGTGAAACGAGTTAGTACCCATATCAATAGCAGCAATAATGCGATTTGACTCCGCAGAAGCAAGTGAATTAACCATTGGAGTATCGGGGTTGACAGATATTTATGATTATTTCACGAATCCAGTGAGGCATTCTATTAAATTAGCAAAAATTTGGAATTGCTGACTGGTCAAGACTTTTACCTGTTTTAAATTTCGGCAGAAGTGCGATCGCCAGCAGAGATAGTAAGTGATTGTGCCTAAAATTTGATAAAATCTAGAGTTAAAAATATGAAATCTAGAATTGAAATGCTTAAAGAGCCCGATCGCCAACCCGAATCCACATTGCTAACTGTCGTGAGGCTTTTGAGATGGGACAAACCAGCAGGAAGGCTGATTTTAATGATTCCAGCCCTCTGGGCAGTCTTTTTAGCAGCAGACGGGAGGCCGCCCGCAGCATTGGTGGGCGTGATTGTGTTGGGTACCTTAGCCACGAGTGCGGCGGGATGCGTCATCAACGACTTGTGGGATCGCGATATCGATCCCGAAGTAGAAAGAACGCGATCGCGCCCCCTAGCATCCCGCGCCCTCACCGTGCAAACTGGAATCGGAGTTGCATTAATTTCCTTTGCTTGTGCGGCGATTCTCGCTTTTTATCTCAATCCGTTAAGTTTCTGGCTGTGTGTCGCCGCCGTACCAGTAATTATCTGCTATCCGCTGGCAAAAAGATTTTTTCCTGTGCCGCAATTAGTGCTATCAATTGCCTGGGGTTTTGCAGTTTTAATTAGTTGGAGCGCCGCCGTTGACGAATTAGAATTAGCAACTTGGCTTCTGTGGGGTGCAGTCGTGTTTTGGACGATGGGATTTGATACAGTTTATGCGATGAGCGATCGGGAAGACGATTTGCGTTTGGGGGTGAATTCCAGCGCGATATTTTTCGGGGATAATGCTGCTAATGCTGTGGGTTTTTTCTTTGTTGGTACTGTCGGTTTGTTAGCAGCAATGGGGATGAATCTGCACTTGCACATTGGTTTTTGGATGGCAATTAGTGCGGCGGCTATTTTGTGGTTTTTTCAGTACAGTCAACTGCGGAATACTGATATTCCGAAGCTTGTTTACGGTCAAATCTTCCGCCAAAATGTTTGGGTGGGGTTTGTCATATTGGCGGGGATGATTGTTGGGGAGATTTTTTAGTTTTTTGTAGGTATTTTCCCGCAGAGAACGGGTGTGAAACTCGAATGATTTAAGTTTGACAGAAGAGGTTCAAATCGATTTAAGCCTGAAAGCCTGTGTCTCTCTGCTTTGTATCCAATCCAAGTCTCGCACCCCCGCACATCTCCGAGGATGTGCGGGGGGTTCTTCATCTTTTTTCAGGATGATTATACATAAATATACTTAGTTATTAATCTAATTGGATTAGACTTTTCAGAAATGTTACTGATGCGCTGGCTTATAAAAACTGATACTATTTTTGTGTATGAGACGAAATTATACTGAATTATTAGAGTATAAAAAACTACGTCTTTTTGTCGGTCGGTATGGAAATTGGTTACAGGGAACACTTTCCCCGGAAGAAAATAAATGTCTAACGATGCCATTTCCTACTCGTTATTAAACACTCAGTGTAAAGTTTCATTACAAAACGCATAAAAACTCCGGCGCACTTCTGATAGATACATAGTGGCGGAAAGTTAAGCGAGTTTAACGACTTTCTAAACTTTTGCTAATTAAGTTAAAGTCGCGTGTCGTGACGCGGGTTGGCGACAATTGCTTGGCTGTGTCGGCTGATTTTTTCCATAGAATTTTATCAATCAAGGTGCATCATGTCTAATATATCGATCGGCAATCTGAACAACAACTATTTCTCCATCGACTTCGCAGGTAAAACTGACCCCACAGACACCTATCGTTTTAATCGACTCAATACCGGCAGCTTTCGAGTTACGGCTGAAGGGTTTAGTTCCATTGTCGGGATGCAGCTTCTCGACAGTCAGGGAAAAGTCGTCAAAGATATCGAAACCAACGGCACAAATTCAGGAACTTTTAGCATCGATAATTTGGGCGCAACTAATTATGCGCTCAAAATTTCTGCACCCTCCCGCGATACAAATTATCAAGTTAGTTTAACCCCTGACGGCAAAGTTGACCCGCTGACAGGTTTAGGGGTAGACTCCGGCTTTTTCGCTACAGATTCCACGGGACAAGTTGGCTTTGACTGGCTGCACGACGGCGGCAATTATCAAGGTGAAGTTGCCATTTTCAGCGTGCTGGGAATGGAGAAATTCACCCCTGGTTCTCAGGAATTTATCAAAGAAGCGGCAAGACGATCCCTGACCAATTCTACCTTTGGTCACGTAGTAATTTCTGACCCCACAGAAGGTGCAAATCCACTATTTAATGGCAGTTTAGGAGAGGCAAATTATAACCAGGGGCAGTACAGCGGGCAGAAAACATTTCCGATGAAACCGGGAGAGGCTTTTGCGGTGATGCTGGTGCCAAATGGTACTGTGCAAGATGTGTTTAATAATCCCGGTGCCGGCGGTGATAAACGCCCACTGCTATCATTATCTAGCACTAATCCAGATGATGCTTGGTTGTACGGTCAAGTAGCAGATGTCACTGGTAATGGCAAGGCATTTGCGATGGAAGATCAGCGCGTCGATCAGGGTTCAGATAAAGATTATAACGATTTGGTTTTCAATTTAACAGGTGCGACGGGCAAAGCACCGGCAATAGAGAAAGTGATCGATCCAAATAAGGATTGGACTAAACTTGATGGCGGCAAGAAATTGATCGATTATGTCAAATCAAAGCAGCCGGTTGTGGAACCGCCTGTTGCTGTAACGCCACCGATTGATCCAAAACCGCCTGTTGCAACAACGCCTCCTGTGGAAACGCCACCGATTGATCCAAAACCGCCTGTTGCAACAACGCCTCCTGTGGAAACGCCACCGATTGATCCAAAACCGCCTGTGGCTGTCGCGCCTCCTGTGGAAACGCCGCCTGTGGCTGTAGCGCCACCCGTGGAAACGCCACCTGTGGAAACAAAACCGCCTGTGGCTGTAGCGCCACCCGTGGAAACGCCACCTGTGGAAACAAAACCGCCTGTGGCTGTAGCGCCACCCGT
>NZ_JAUBQH010000058.1:0-6353 GCF_036701145.1 Microcoleus sp. Pol17C6 | reverse complement strand
GGAAACGCCGCCTGTGGAAACAAAACCGCCTGTGGCTGTAGCGCCACCCGTGGAAACGCCAACTGTGGAAACAAAACCGCCTGTGGCTGTAGCGCCACCCGTGGAAACACCGCCTGTGGAAACGTCGCCTCCTGTGGAGACAAAACCACCTGTTGCTGTAGCGCCCCCGATTGAGACAACGCCGCCTGTGACAACGCTGCCTGTTGCGACAACACCGCCTGTAGCAACGCTGCCGACCCCTCCAACACCACCGGTGCAACCGCCTACGATCGCCCCGGAACCGCCTCTAGTTGAACTTCCGCCGATCGACGATATGTCGCAGCCGATCGACCCCGAACCACCTGTTGAACCCGATTTACCGATTAGTTCGCCACCAGAAAATCGCGCATTTATCGGCATCATCGATACTGGGTTTGCGACAAACAATCCCGATTTGGATTACTCTAAAGTGACATTGGGGCGCGATCGCATTGACAAAGACAGCAATCCTTTGTTTACTGCTGGCACTGGTAACGAACACGGCACATTTAGCTGGGGTTTAGTTAGTGCGATTCAAGGCAACGATCGAGGCATTGACGGCTACAACGATAAAGCAAATATTTACCTAAGTCGGGCAATTGGTTCTGGGGAATGGGATTTAGCTTTAACTGATTTTGTGGGTGAGGCGAAAGCACAAAAGAAGAAGAATGTGATCGCACTTCTTCCCCTCGATTTAACTCAAAAGAATGCTGATGGAAGCATTACCACTCGTTACGAATTTACACCCAGAGAACGTGCGGCATTAGAAAATGCGCGTCAGAATGGAGTGCTGTTAGTTGTTGCGGCTGGGAATGACGGCGGTGTGATGTCTGTTTTGGGTCAATCTTCCCAGGAGTTTGAGAATATTCTCACGGTTGGTTCATCTGATGGATTTGGGCGATCGGATTATTCCAGCTACGGCTATGGTTTGGATATTTTAGTGCCGGGAGGTGCGATCGACAATCCGACTTTATCGACTGTTGGCGATGATTTAGGCACGATGGCGGGAACTTCGGCATCGGCGGCTAAGGCGGCGGGGATGGCGTCTAAGGTTTGGGAGAGTAATCCCGATTTGAATGCTACCCAAGTGATTGACATTTTGACCGGAAGTGCGATCGATTTGAAGGAGCCCGGATGGGATAAAGAAACGGGTTTTGGGGTGGTGAATTTGAATAAAGCTGTGCAAATGGCGAAGGAAACAGCGCCACAAAGTTACACGCCTTCACCGTTTATCACGCCTATAACTTGGGATGGAGAAGGGAAAGTCACGCCAATGGAAAGGGCGACGCAAGATTGGAATGCTGTCGGAGATGGACGGAGAAAGTATGTAGGATGGTTAAATAGTTCTAATACTTCCGATAAGTTAAGTTTCACTGTCACTCAAACGATTCCTTTGTTCCAATTCTCTGTGAATTTTCTTGAAGGTAGTGCGACGCTGTATGACAGCAATGGAAATACGATCGCCAGTGCGGCCCCGACATCCAATATACTTTATGGGACGGCCAACTTAGCACCAGGTAATTATTATGTGCTGGTTGATAAGGGAAGTCGGTCAGCGATCGATCCCTATGAGGCGGTTTTGAATTTTACGGGTTTAAGTGGGGAGGTAAAACCACTTGATGATACGATACTTTTGCCACGTCCAACTCTGACTCCCAGTCCGACTCCGATTCAGATAGTGGGAGAGATTGGCAAAGAATATCTCAAAATTGGTGGTGAAAGCCGGATGGGTAAACCACTTCAAAATCAGGTTGAACAGGCTAACGGCTTTATCAAACAGTTGTTTGAGAAGGGTTCTATGATTTGGAATGGTAGCAAAGTGGCTACTGTCGATTTTGGAGGGGTTAAGGCTTTCGAGTCTTTTGTTAAAGATGTGTCTTCTCCTCCATCAATTCCTAGCGCTAACGTTGATATCTCAAAAAATTGGAAAGCAGAGGTTTATAAGTGGGATCGAGGCAGTGAACTCCAGCCACCCGGAAAGCTAAGCGAGGCGACTCCTACATCGAAATTCCTTGGTTCTTTTGATTTAGGCTCCAACAGCAAAAAAGAGCTAAAATTTGATTGGGGTAATGGTTCTCCCGCTGGTAATTCTAAGTTCCCCGCCGACAACTTCGTAATCAAAACCTACACCGATACGGACTTTCAGGCTAATAAAACGTACAAGTTCAGTGCCAGAGGTGATGACGGATTCCGGTTATTTGCCAGACCCCTTGACAAGCCTGATGCGTGGGAATTAATCACTCCTATCACAGATACATCGATTAATCCAGATACTCGCTCTTGGTGGCAAGAGTATTACAGCACTCCTAAAGAATACGAATTCAAACCAAAAGAAGGGGGTACGTATCGTGTTGTTGCCCTTTTCTACGATCGAGATTCAAGCGCTAACTTCGACCTTTCTTGGAATGAGGTACCGCCACCAGTTTCTTCAGGGAATTACTATCCTAACATTGAAACCGTCTTGGACAATTTCCTAAGTAAGCCAGCTAACACAAAGGGCGAAAAAGGTTGGGCGCAGAAAACTATTGACGATAAATGGGATAGAATTGGTGGTGAAAGCGCCCAGTATGGCCAGTATGAAAGTCCCAATTTTTCAGGTGGTGATAACTGGCAAATAGATATGCCAAGTGATGTTCAGAAAGTCTACGCAGACCTTTCAACCTCTATCTTTGGTAGTCCAAAAGTTGTGACTACTGGTTATGCGTTCGATCGCGGCTACTATTCATCCAAAGGCGCACACTCTGGTATAGACATTGGTGCTACAAAAGGTACAGATGTTAAGGCAGCAGTTCGAGGAATAGTTGTCACAACAGAATTCCATTCTGGTAATGGCTCCTGGATTGCTATTGATGAATTAGACAAGAGTGGCAATAAAACAGGTCGTCGTTGGTGGTATGGTCATCTTAGTGAAACGATAAATGTCAAAAAGGGAGATACAGTTATCGCAGGAAAAACCAAACTAGCTTCGACGAATAATTTAAATCATTTACATCTTTCTGTTCTAAATATCAACCAATCAGTTGGAGATTGGAATGATATTATTAATGGAAAAAAACTGGCTCTTACTGAAAAGAACTACGTTCAAAATGTTCAAAATGTTCTGTCTCGAACCATTAGTCCTCTTGAAGCATATTGGAAATCCAGAAATGGAATGAAGGATTAATATTGGCGAGTCCCTGCTCTCTAGATATCACCAAAAATAAAAGCGCTCGCCCTTTGTTAACTATCCAAAAAGAGCGATCGCCCTCGATCAGCCAGATTCAGAAAGGATCTAGCCCATAATTCATCCAACGATCGATCGCCCTTCTGACATCTGCGTTAATCTGCGTCCATCTGCGGTAAAAAAAGAGCGAGATCCCTTTCTAATAATTCAGAAGGGCGATCGCTCTTCAACTTCCCACCTCAAGAGTAAAGATTTATTCATTCTCATCAACATTATCAAAGATATCTTCGATGTCCCGTGCGCCGTGAATCACGCGCAAAATTTCTACCCCTGAGTCTATCAGACGGTAGAAAATCAGATATCTTCTAAAACCTTGAATAGCTTGTTGTCGCACATCGATTAAATTAGGATGAGAAAATTGACAGCGTTTTCCCATTTTTGGCGTTTGGGCTAATTGTTTAAAAGTTTCTTCCGCCGCGACAAGAAAGCGATCGGAAGCATCCATATTATCTTCCGCAATGTAAGTTGCTAATTCAATCAAATCACGGATAACTTGCGGACGTTTTTGGATCGAGGTCATTTTTCTCCCTGCAACCCCTGCTGCTGGGAAATACGCGATCGCACAGCTTGACGAATCTCCATCCAATTTTCCTCCGTCATCGCTGTAGGATTTCCAGATTCCAAGCCCTCTAATAACATCGCTTCCAAACGTTCTGAAGCTTTACGTTTTTGGTCTTGGCGAATTAACTCACGAAAATACTCGCTAGCTGTACTATAACCCCCTTGGGCTACCTGTTCTTCTATATAAGTTCGCATTGAGTCAGGCAGAGAAATATTCATACTTGTCATGGGTATTACTTACCTCATTTAACTCGTTATCTTATTATGGCAGATTTTGCCATTTTTTGTCAAGTCTCACACAACGTGTAATTTTATAATAAATTGGGAAAAGCGAGATCCCTTTTTTACCCAAACTCAGAAACGATCTCGCCCATAATTCATCATAACAGGCTTAATCATAGAAGCTTTTAAAAGCCCAGCCGATCGCCAATCTGTGATGATAATATCACCGACTTTCGGACTACTGCTAACTTGGCTAGTTATACCCATAAGAATGCGATCGGGATATTCTGCATTATAAACGTCAGAACTAATAACAACTGCTGGACGTTTTTTATTAGTAGTTTGATCGGTAAAAGGAAACGGAACTAAAACCACATCACCAAAATTATAACTCGTCATACTCCGCGTCCTCTGGGTTATCCCAAATTTTAGCAAAAGCTGCTTCTGAGAGTTTAGTTGCAGTATAAACGAGAAGACGATCTTCACTTCGCGTTAAAAGGAAATCGATAAAATCTTCTAATACCGTAATTTTATCGGGCGGTAAACTACGGATTTTTTCCATCAGCTTTGTTTCCGGGTTTTGGGCTACACTCATGTTATCTCTCACTTGTTAATTTTAACTTAGCCTACATTTTATATTCTATCAATTTAATTTAATTTAATTTATTCCTGCGACCATTCTTCTAAACCTAATTCCGCCAATTCCTGTAACTCGGTCTCTTCTGCATAGACTTCCGCATAGAGCATCGCCGATTCTTTCAACTGCTCGGTTTCTAACGCTAATTCCAACCGTTGAATCGCTATTCTAACCAATTCACTAGAATCTTTAAATCCATAGTTTTGACATAGTTCTAAAAATTGTATCTGAGATTCATCTAGTTTAAATGTTTGCTCTTTCATAGTAAAAATACTAGGAAGCTTCAGGAAGTTAGTTGTGTCAAAAGCTGTTTTTATCAAGCCACTATTTATATGATAACATACATTTGTAGATAGTGCAAAAAACTCGCAAGTATTAATAACACCATATTTACCCCAAAACTATGAAAAAAATCATCATTGGCATCATGGGCCCCGGCGATAGTGCCACATCAACCGACTTAGAAAACGCCTATCAACTCGGACAACTGATCGCCGAAGCAGGATGGATATTGCTAACTGGCGGTAGAAATGTCGGCGTCATGGATGCCGCCAACAAAGGAGCAAAATCAGCTAACGGTTTAACAGTCGGCCTCCTTCCGGGAAATGACACTCGCGGCCTTTCTGAATCTGTAGATATTGCCATTGTCACCGATATGGGAAACGCCAGAAATAACATTAACGTTCTTTCTTCAGATGTAATAATTGCCTGCGGTATGGGGACGGGCACAGCTTCGGAAATTGCCCTCGCCCTCAAAGCTAACAAACAAGTTATATTGTTAAATCACAGCGCCGAAAGTCAAATTTTTTTTAAAGGTTTAGCACAATTTAACATCTTTGTGGTAAACACTGCTGTAGAGGCTATGAATCAAGCTCGCGAAATCCTAGTAAATTCAAGATGAAATCCAAGATGAGACTAAGTAAATTCAACTTTTGTGCGATCGGCATTTTTCTGACTTTGGGGATTTTCGTCAGTACCAAAGCAGACGGAAGAATTGCACATTTCAGTTTCAGCAACAAATCCACTCAAAAAGTAGCACAAACCCTCCCTCCTCCTCCCCCTTTCGCACAGCCTGTTACCGAACAAGAAGCGCCACCTATTCGCAGCGAATCCGTGCCGGATCAAATAGCTTTAGCAACCCATTTGCAGACAATCAAAGCTAAACTCTACGGTGCTTACTGGTGTCCTCACTGCCAAACACAACAAGAACTTTTCGGCAAAGAAGCATTTACCGCAATTACTTACATAGAGTGCGATCCCAGAGGCAAAGATGCTCAACCAGATTTGTGCAAAGCTGCCAATATTAAAGCTTATCCCACTTGGGAAATTCGGGGTAAATATTACACGGGCCGGCAATCTTTGGAAAAACTTGCTATTTTATCCGGTTATAAAGGCAGCAGCAATTTTCTGCAACCAGTTCCCTCTCCTTAAAAATATCTAAATTAGTTCGCACTCGCACTCGCCCACTAAGAAACCTGGTTTTTGAACCGAGATTAACTGTTTTCAGCAATTATTTTGGTTAAAAACCAGGTTTCTCGCCACCCCTGCGTCCTAGACTATAAATGTAAAGTGCTGATGGCGCACCTAAAATTATGATTTTTATGAACCGAACTTCTGACTGTAGTTTAGACTAACCAAAGATGAGAACGGTGGCAAAAGAAGAACTAGAGCCACCGCGCCAGGAGAGAATGA
>NZ_JAUBQH010000057.1:0-45567 GCF_036701145.1 Microcoleus sp. Pol17C6 | reverse complement strand
CTCCTTCCCTCAAACTCCTGTGGATGCTTTTTATGCTTGTAACTCCTCCTAGTTGTAAAAAACCTACACCTGTCAGGGCCAGATCCCCCCTAGCCCCCCTTAATAAGGGGGGGACAAGATTCCGATCAAAGTCCCCCTTCTTAAGGGGGATTTAGGGGGATCTGGCCTCAGCTATAAACGAGAGCTCAAAAAGTTTTCAGGCGATTGTTGACACATATCAACTATTCCGCGTCCCTACAAACCAATCATCATCACTCCTCGCTAACAGCCAAACCAGAAACCACAGGGGCGATCGCATTTAACTTCAAAACAGGATGATCCCCTTCCACCTGTCGGCAATTCCACTCATTTCTAAACAGCAAAACCGGCCTTCCCCAAGTATCTTTCACCGTCACGGTATTAAACAGCCGCCCAACTTTTTCCAGCGCCTCCCAACCGCCGTCAACCCAACGAGCTACACTGTAAGGCAACATATCGATCGTCGTTTCCACATTATATTCCGACTGCATTCTGAACTGCACAACTTCAAATTGCAACTGTCCGACAGCCGCCAAAATTGGCTCGCGTTTCGCCTCATCAACCGAGTACATAATTTGCACTGCGCCTTCTTCCTGCAACTCAGAAACGCCTTTGCGGAACTGCTTAAACTTAGAAGGATTGGGATTTCTCAAAAAAGCAAAAAGTTCAGGAGAAAAACAGGGAATCCCTTCATATTCCAGTTTTTGGCCGGTGTAAATAGTATCGCCGATCGCAAATACCCCCGGATTGTTCAAACCGATCACATCGCCCGGATATGCAACCTCGATCGACTCGCGATCCTGAGCAAATAACTTTTGAGGCCTTGACAAACGCACCGTTTTACCGCTGCGAGCGTGAGTCACGTTCATGTCCTTTTCAAATTTGCCCGTACAAACCCGAATAAACGCCACCCGATCGCGGTGTCTGGGGTCCATATTCGCTTGCAATTTGAACACAAACCCGGTAAAGTCTTCATAAGTTGGCGGCAAATCTCCGGCGGTGCTCTTGCGGGCGATCGGCTTCATAGCGTAATCTAAAAACGCATCTAAAAACAGTTCTACCCCAAAATTGCTCATCGCGCTGCCAAAGAAAACAGGCGTCATTTTTCCAGCCCGAACCGAGTCTAAATCCAGTTCTGTTCCTAACTCATCCAGCAGTTCTAACTCTTCTTTGAGCTGATAGTAAAGGTCTTGTTCCAACAAATCTTCAATGCGCGGATCGCCCAATTCAATGACAGTATCAACAGCAGCCTGAGAACCGTGTTTAGTCCGCTCGAATAAGTGAATCTTGCGCCCTCTGCGATCGAAAACACCTTTAAAGCGATCGCCCGTACCTATCGGCCAATTTACCGGATAAGTCTGCAACCCCAATTCCTTCTCAATTTCGTCCAACAAATCCAAAGGATCTCTGCTAGGGCGATCGAGCTTATTAAAGAAAGTAAAAATAGGCAAACTTCGCAGCTTACAAACTTCAAATAACTTCCGAGTTTGCGGTTCCAAACCCTTAGCAGCATCCTCAAGCATAACTGCATTGTCAGCCGCCGCCAAAGTTCGATAAGTATCTTCGCTAAAATCTTGGTGTCCCGGAGTATCGAGCAGATTAATGTGATATTTTTTATACTCAAACTGCAAAACAGTAGAAGTAATAGAAATTCCCCGCTGCTGTTCCATCGCCATCCAGTCCGAGGTAGCGTGTCGCTGAGCCCGCCGCGCTTTCACAGAACCTGCTTCGTGAATTGCACCTCCGTACAGCAGCAGCTTTTCTGTCAAAGTAGTTTTTCCCGCGTCGGGGTGCGAGATAATAGCAAAGTTGCGCCGGCGCTCAACAGCAGTTAGCAATTCAGTTTCGAGTTCTGTTGTCATCACAAATTAGGTAGGGGAATCATCACCCGATCGCCATTATAGCCTGTGCTACAGTTGCTATTAAAGGTAAAATTATCACTAAAGTCAAGGAAGAAAACTAATATGTACGACTCCGACAAGCGGAAGCTGCTATCACTGGTGTGCCACGGGGCGATTTTTTTCAGTACGTTACTGTTCTCAATCGGTGCTCCGATCGCTGTATTGTTAGTATCAGATGACCCCGTTGTCAAAGAAAACGCCACAGAAGCCATCAATTTTCACCTTAATGTATGGGTGTACAGCACCGTGATTGTGGTGTTAACTGTCGTCACTTTCGGTCTTGCTGGTTTTATCTTAGTGCCCCTAGGTTATCTGCTGCACTGGGGACTGACAATAATGGCTATCCTCCACGTTTTGCAAAATCCTAACCAACCTTACCGCTACCCTTTTATTTTCCGAATAGTTTAGACAGCAAATCGCGCTTCACCATTGATTTCTACAACCCGATTTCTTTAAGAAGAAACCGGGTTTTTAATTGTTTTCTAACTCACAATAGTGCAACATCTCTGTTTAAACTTACATCTTGCACCATTTTCAAGAACAGGCAAGATGCCTGTTCCACAAGAGATGAATTTTATTGTGGAACAGGCAGCTTGCCTGTTGTTCCTAAACAAGTAATTGAAAATGGTGCAACATCTCAGTTTAAATGAATGTGGGTAGCTCGATAAGTGATGCCGAACCCTCATCTGCCTAAAGTCGCAATGGTGTCTTCACCCTGTTGCAGGGCTATTGCTGAGGCTAAGTTGATCTTCAGTTAATGCCGGTTCCCAAACTATCCTAAAGCCTTTGGGTTATTTCGCGGAGTTAGGGCGGATGTTCGATCGCTCCGAACCATCATTTTTGCTTTAGCTGTGCTATTTTTGCATCTGGCGATCGTTTTATTGAAATTGTCCACCAATTCTATCTCCACCAGGAGTCTTAAAACTTAATACAATATTTTTCCAATAAAAATCCCGCTCTTGTGGAACGGGAAAGCCATCAGGGTGCATCTATATATATGTCAGTATAACTCATAGGGGGTATAACCCCTCGTAGCTTTATCGAATCTTTACAATCACAAAATTTTTGTAAAGATTGAGGTTTTTATTTGACTGATCAGCCGTTTTATGAAATTAAAATGGAAAATGCTGACATTTATAAAATCAAGTGAGTTTCCTCTGAATAATCCAAACTTTAAGCTCCTTTACCATGCTTCGGCCAATGGTGGAGCAAATACCATAAGATGGCTACATTTGTGATAAATACCGCTAACTTAAGTACCGTGACCCCGTGAACTAATTCATATATTTCAGGGGGTATACTGATGCTTACCAGCACTAAAACTAAGATTTTTTCCAGTCTTTTTCGTACCAGAAACCGACGGCTTCAACAGCAGTTAAGACTGCATAAAGTGCTGCGGCAAGTCCTCTAAGTAGGAAGTTTTTTGGTTGGAGAATTAGAAGTTTTCCTAAGATGAATTAAATTATTTTTAGCTTGCTTTTTAACAAATAAAACTGCTAAAATTTTTCTCGGACTTGCTGATTGTTTAATGCAAAAAGCAAAGCAATTGAAGTTAATGCCAAGAGGGAAGCCACAAATGTTTCGTAAAGGACAATTGCGATTAAAGCAGGAGCGTGATGTTTCTTCACCTTAATTCTCGAAATATCAATAATATGCGATCGCCTGGTTAGCCTGTTTGGGATTGCAAACTAAAAATTTAGTAGAGTGCGTCAGCAATTAGCTAATCAAGTAGAGAAAAAATAACCCCTGCTGACACAGCTTACTAAGTTTGAGGATAACGTTGTGCTAAGAAAGAGATAGCAGCAGCCCGATCGCCCAAATCGCCATCCAACCTCGCCGCCAACAAATCATCCAACATTCGTTTAAACCCAGGCCCCGGCTTATAACCCAAAGCCTTTAAATCGTTGCCATTTAAAGGCGGTTCAACATTCGCCCATCTGGTGAGATATTCCCAGATTTGGCGGCGTGCACTTCGCGGACTTTGTAGGGCGATCGCAATTAACACCGGGAACTCATAATTTCTCAACAGCAGCACCAATTGACTCGGCAACTCGCACTTAGGCAAATTCTCTGCTAACTCGTTCTTTCCGGCTTCCAAAACTTCCAACCGCTTAATGCTGTCAGCGGGTAACTGAAGATTTGCAGCCACCTTGCCGCGATATTCCGGGGCTAAATAAGCTATCAAAACTTCCAGCCGCATCTGCCAATCGGGAATATTGATAATGGGGAATGGGGAATTGGGCATCGGGGATTGGGCATCGGGAATTGGGAATTGGGAATTGGGAATTGGGAATTGGGAAGTGGGGATAGTTTGTTCCTTCTTTCCTCTTCCTTCTTTCTTTTTCCCTCTTCCCTCCTCCTTCTTCCTGACCTCATTTACATCCGTTACATCCGTTACATCCGTTACATAATCCGTTGCCGAACCTTCCTTCTTCCTTCCATTCAAACACCGATCGAGCAAACGCAGTTGCCGCCACAACTCCCGATCCAACTCCAAACTAGGATGAATGCAGCGCAAAGCCTGCAAATCTCCCAGCATTTGCAAAGCAACTTTCCAGTAGGGGGCTTGCAAAATGTATTTCAATTCGCTTTTGAGCCGAGTTTCCAAAGCCGGAGCTCGGCCGTTTTCCCCCTGAATTCGGTAATAAATCCCGCTGGCCAAAGCGTTGCGGATGTATCCTTCCGTCTGCGGCTCAATTTCAAATCCCAACCGCACCGCAAACCGCACAGCGCGATAAATTCGCGTCGGATCTTCGATAAAACTATTGGCGTGCAAAACTCGAATTTGCTTCGATTCCAAGTCCAGCAAACCGCAAAAAAAATCTAACAATTCGCCGCTGCGAGGAACACCCAACCGCACAGCCAGCGCATTAATTGTAAAATCCCTGCGGTACAAATCTTGGCGAATTGAACTCGCTTCAACTTCAGGATTTGCAGCCGGATAAGGATAAAATTCAGTACGAGCAGTCGCGATATCCACCCACAGCGACCCAAAAGCAGAGTCTTTGTGCCACAAAAGCGCGGCGGTTTGAAATTGACCGTGAATGTCCAAACGCGATTCGGGGTAAAGTTTTTGCAGCGAGGAAGCTAACTCGACACCAGCACCGGAATCGTCGGAACCGCACTTTCCATCCACAACCAAATCGATATCTGTTAGCGCCAGTGTATCATCCGTGGCTAAGAGTAAATCCCGGACTGCTCCACCCACAATATAAAGTTGCCAGCCGCGATTTTGGGCAATATTGGCTGCGATCGACAATAATTGCCATAATTCGGGACTGATGCGCGATCGCAACAACTGCTCAACCGATTCGGGCACGGGACAATTAGAAAATTCTGCATTGCTTCCCCTGTCTCGCGCTTTTTGCTGGTGCAATTCCCGCAAAACATCAGTCCGAGTCACAATTCCCACCAGTTGACCGTTTTCCAATACTGGCAAGCGCCCGATATCGTATGTCACCATTAAAGATTCTATTTCCGGCAGCAAGGTATCTGGAGCGATCGTTTTTAGCTGCGGAGTCATGTAACCCTTCACCGGGGCGTGACTGAAACCGTGGTGCAGGGCAATGTCAATGTCGCGGCGCGAGATAATGCCAGCCAGTCGATCGCCCGCATCGACCACAGAAAGCCCCGAATGTCCGTAACGTAGGAGGATACGGTGAGCTTCCCCCACCGAGGTTTCCGGGCGAATACTCCGCACAGGAGACGACATTAATTCGCGGGCTGTCGGAGGGTGGGGAATTTGAGTTTTGAGTTCGTCAGCTAACTGATTTAAAGTCAGCAGGGGGTCAACATCGCGGGTGGCGAGGGAAGCGGCGCGGGCGTGGCCTCCGCCGCCGAGGGGTTTGAACAATTCGCTGAGGTTTGTTCCTTCGATTCGCGATCGACCGATAATAGTTAATCGATTGGAAACTGGCGATTCGGGAGCGATGTTGCGGTTGTTTTCGTTTTCGCCAAATTTATAAACATTACCTAACAGCAGAGCATCGGTTTCAGTTAAATCGAGCAAGCGAGAAGCCAGGGAAGAAAGCCCCGGAACGTAGGATTCAGTAGATAGCAGCACCCAGGCTAGGCTGTAACCGTGCAAAGTTTCCGATCGCAAATTATTCAGCGCTTCTCTCAGCAAATCTTGCAATTGAGGAGACAAACCGGGTTCTACATATTCAGCGATTACCCCCAAACTCGCTCCCTGTTCCATCAACCAGGCCAAAGCTATTGCATCTCGCGCAGTTGCGCCCTCAAAGGTGAGGGAACCGGTATCGACGTGGATGCCGAGGGCCATTACTGTTGCTTCCGAAGGCAGAAGGCGGAATGGTGTGTCGCTTTTTTCTGCTTGATTTTTGAGCTTTTCGACAATTAATGTCGTGCTGGCTCCGACTGCTTCGATCTGCGTAACAGTAGCGGGAATATCTAAATCGGCCTGTAGGTGATGGTCGAAAACAGCAATTTCGCTCACTTGTGGCAAATCCAGCCACTCGGCGGCTTTTCCCAAGCGATCGCGCTGGGAGGCATCAACTATAGTAATCGATCGAATTCGTTGCGGATTGACCGATCGGCGTTCAATCAGCGGGTACTCGTCGCGGTGTAGCGCCAAAAAATCCCGCACTGTCGGATGACACCCGCCCGTCAATACGATCCTGCTACCGGGGCGCAGCACGCAAAGTCCCACCGCCGCCCCCAAGGCGTCAAAATCTGCTGTTGTGTGGCACAAAACTAAGTCCATAGCCGAAAATCCCGCATCTCTAACTCAAACAGTAGCAATTTCTCGCCCTTTGAAACCGGATGTGTCGATCGGGCTTTAAGTTAACCTTTCCAGTTTTCTGTGCTGTAGCGAACAATGATAAAATTGATAAAAATCTTAAGAGCCGCTGACGCCTGTTCGCGCAACGCCCGAATTTGCCTGGGTTCTTTCGTATCAATCAACCGACAATTTCTCGATCGACTATCGGGAAACTGTCAAAAACTAGAATTTGGAAGATTTTTTTCGGTTCTGGGAAACTATTTCCGATCAACGCACGGTTATATCGAAAGGAGAAAAGATGTTATCAATTCTGTTTCAAGTGGTTTTACTGGGTCTGGTACTGCTGTCTTTTGTGATGGTCGTTGGCGTGCCAGTTGCTTATGCCTCTCCCCAAAACTGGAATCAGTCTAAATCCCTGATTTATGTCGGGTCGGGTCTCTGGTTTTTGCTGGTTATTGCAGTGGGTGTATTGAACTTTTTAGTCGTTTAATTTCACCCAACTCTCTCGAAGAAAGAAGGTAAAAGATAGAAGGCTGAAGGCATTTACCAGCGATTGAAAGGCATTCGGCAGAAGCTAGGAATTTTCCAGACCGCGCGACCCTGTATGTTTTTGCACTTGAGATTCAGATGAGATGCTGCTGCTTTCTGACTTTTGCCTTCTCACAAACAAAAATCTAAAATCTAAAACCTAAAATCTAAACTAGAGCACTATGACTGTTTTCGAGGGAACTTTTACTCACACCGAATCTTTGCGGTTTGCTATTGTCATCGGTCGTTTTAACGATTTGGTGGTTAACAAACTTTTGGAGGGATGTCAAGATTGTTTGAAACGCCACGGGGTTGATATTAATCCTCATGGCTCTCAGGTGGACTTTTTTTGGGTTCCAGGAAGTTTTGAGATTCCTTTGGTGGCGCGTCAAGCTGCTCTTTCTCACCGCTACGATGCGGTAATTTGTCTGGGTGCGGTAATTCGGGGTCAAACTCCTCATTTCGATTTTGTGGCTGGTGAGGTTGCTAAGGGAATTGCTGCTGCTGCTTTTCAGACAGGGGTGCCGGTGATTTTTGGGGTGGTGACGACTGACACGATGCAGCAAGCTTTGGAAAGGGCTGGAATTAAAAGCAATTTGGGCTGGAATTATGCGATGAGTGCTTTGGAAATGGGCACTTTGATGCGCCAAGTTAAGGGTTTGGGAACACACTCTTACGGTCACTTAGCTAGTGGATCTGCTGCTCAAGTGCTTTCGGGCGAAGCCAATCTGGCGATCGCCCCTGATGTATCATCGGATCAAATCCCCACGTAAGTTCGGCTAGCAGTATTTTTAAGCTAAAAAAACATCAAGATTTGCATCGGGAAAAATCTTAAGACTCTTGTGGGGTGGTAATTATGCCCGCCCCCAAGGTAAAAATTACACTCTGGGCCATTGGTAACAAGTTAAGCTAAGAAAGCATTTGTCAATCAGCAATTATGCTCAACATTTACTCGGATTTTGGGCATAAAACTGAGATTTGGGCGATCGTGCGATCGTGCCGAGGGTGATATTTATACCTACTTCCTCTCAAATCGTGAATTTTCCACTCCTAAAAAAGCTGTTTTTTTGAGTAATATTACTGATTGACAAATGCAATTAAGTTTTAACTTGTCACCAATGAACCGGAAATGATATTAGACCCATATCTTGCCAATGGGAAATGGCCACTTTGATGCGTCAAGTTCATGCTTGGGACGGAATTTCTGACGCTTCATTACCTGAGTCTGCTGCTGTTCAAGTGCTGTCGGGCGAAGTAAATCTGGCTATAGCCCCCGATGTATCCTCAGATCGAATACTGTAATTTCTACAAGGCATATTTTGCCAACAACGGCCACTATTCCGAATTCAGATTTTGACACGTGGCAGCATTTGATTCACTTTTTGTTCTGCAACACATATACCTTTCAAAGACTGATATCCTCCTAAACTGTTGAATAATGTGGAATATCTAGATTATCGTCTATTCCCAAAGAGGTATTATGGGATTTTTGTGTTGAATAAGGTTGAATCAATATCAAAAATTCGTTATCTTAACTGAAGTGTAAGTATTGAGGTTCTCTAAACTCGCTCCTGGCAGGGATTTCAGTATAAATGCTGTAGCAGGATAAGTATTTAACCTCTTCTTAATAAACAGCCCTGAAAACAGCTTTATAGATTAATTGTTCAGATAATATTGAATGACAATATTGTCAAGCGAATGCCTAGAAAGCTTTTCTGCTAAGGTATTCAGCGTTTTTGCCGTGACCTGAATACTTACAGTTACTTATCAATGAAAGTGCAAAAATCTTATGGGTGACATTCAAGCTACCTTTACATCTACCGATCGAGCTTTTCAGATTGAGGGGTACGAAAAAATAGATTTCAGCCTGCTATACGTCGATGGTGCTTTCAAGCAGGAGAATCCTGAGATTGCGGATAGTTACCGCCAATTCGGTCGCTGTTTAATGGTTGTAGATGAAACAGTCTACGGTCTGTACGGTGCACAGATGCAGAATTATTTCAAGCATCACGAGATAGATTTAACAGTCTTTCCAGTTAATATCAAGGAACCTGATAAAACGTTAAAAACCTTTGAAAGCATCATAGATGCCTTCGTTGATTTCGGACTCGTGCGGAAGGAGCCTGTTTTGGTGGTCGGTGGTGGATTGACTACTGACGTAGCTGGTTTTGCCTGCTCATCTTATCGCCGTCGGACTAACTACATTCGCGTACCGACAACCTTAATTGGGCTAATTGATGCCAGTGTGGCAATCAAAGTAGCTGTGAACCACGGTAAGCTGAAAAACCGCCTCGGCGCTTACCACGCTTCGCAGAAAGTAATTTTAGATTTCTCTTTCCTGAAAACTCTGCCGATCGACCAAGTGCGAAACGGGATGGCAGAGTTAATTAAGATTGCCGTAGTAGGTAACACAGAAATCTTTGAGTTGTTAGAAAACTACGGCGAAGCATTGCTGCACACCCATTTTGGTTATGTAAACGGCACACCGGAACTTCAAGAAGTGGCACATCGGCTCACTTACAAAGGGATTGAGTCGATGCTGGCATTAGAAGTACCGAACCTACACGAGCTAGATTTGGATCGGGTGATTGCCTACGGTCACACTTGGAGTCCGACGCTGGAACTAACGCCGGAAATTCCGATGTTCCACGGCCATTCTGTCGCCATCGATATGGCTTTTTCGGCGACCATTGCCCAACTGCGGGGCTACATTTCGATCGCCGAGCGCGATCGGATCTTAGGGTTAATGAGCCGCCTCGGACTAGCAATTGATAGCCCTTATCTCACATCAGAACTGCTCTGGAAAGCGACAAAATCGATCAGTCGTACCCGTGATGGTCTTCAACGTGCTGCGGCTCCGCGTCCAATTGGTGAATGCTTTTTCATGAATGATTTGACTCGAGGTGAGTTGGATAAAGCCCTACTGGTTCATCGAGAAATCTGTCAGGACTATCCGCGCCGCGGCGATGGGGAAGATATGTACCTGTGGCCAGAAAAAGCTGAAAATCTTTCCACATCAGGGGTTTGACCATGAGACCCGTTACCCCTGTCGGGATATTAGTGGCTAAATTGGAAAGTCTCGCCGAGCAAGTAGAAAAAATCGATAATCTCGATCGAGCTTTCAAGGCAGAATTACAAGAAGCCTACGAATTGGCAAACGGTCTCGATCCGTACCTGGATCTTTGTACCACACCTGAATCTCCTGCCTTAGCCGCGTTAGTGAAGCGCACTCAATCAGAAGATTGGAGTAAGCGATTCTCAGACGGCGAGACAGTGCGGCAGTTGGAACAGGAAATGCTATCGGGTCATCTCGAAGGCCAAATGCTGAAATTTCTCGTCCATCTCACCAAAGCACAGCGCGTACTGGAAATAGGGATGTTTACCGGGTACTCAGCACTAGCGATGGCGGAAGCACTGCCGGTGGATGGAGTGGTGGTAGCCTGCGAAGTAGATGCTTACGTCGCTGAATTTGCCCAGAAGTGTTTTCACGAATCGACGGCGGGTCACAAAATCTCAGTGAAGGTGGCACCGGCTCTAGAAACGATGAAAGAATTGGCGGAGAATGGAGAAGTGTTCGATCTGGTATTTATCGATGCCGATAAAGCTGGATACCTAGACTATCTCAATTTACTCCTAAGTACGGGGCTGTTGGCTCCCAATGGCTTGATATGCGTCGATAACACTTTGATGCAGGGACAGCCCTACTTGTCAGGTACTGCGACTCCTAACGGGGTAGCGATCGCCAAATTCAACCAGGCTCTAGTTGACGATCCGCGCGTAGAGCAAGTCTTACTGCCGCTGAGAGATGGATTGACCTTAATTCGGCGCGTTTAGTAGAACAAAACTTAGGCGTCAAAACCAAAAAAACCGGGTTTTTTGCCCAGGCGGGCTGTAACGAAGTCCGATGTCAAAAAACCCGGTTTTTAACCACCCGTGCGTCATATCAAATCCGCGCTTCATCGGCATGATTCATCTCTGTGTTCTGGACTGCGCCTGCGTAGCTTCAAAAGCGGTTTAATCCTTCAAAAACCACCGCTTTCTTAGAGTATTTACTTAGTAAAAAATTATGATGGAAACAGTTTCAACGGCAGCGATGCCATCTGAACAGGAAACAAACGCGACTACTACGCGCTTCCAGACAGTCAAAACCATAGCAACCTTAATTTTGTTGCTATTGGTACTGCCCCTAAATCTCGCTTTAACAGCGATCGCCCTACTGAGATCCATAATCCTCAAACCGTTTCAGTCTCGAACGAGATCGGACTCTCCCCAAACGATTTTGGTCGGCGGCGGCAAGAGGACAAAAGCATTACAGCTAGCCCGATCGTTCCATAAGGCCGGTCATCGGGTAATTTTGGTTGAAACCCACAAATACTGGCTGACAGGTCATCGTTATTCTTGGGCAGTCGATCGCTTTTACACAGTACCAAATCCCCAGACAGAGGAATACGCTCAAGCACTCTTAAAAATTGTCCAACAAGAGAAAGTTGATGTTTACGTTCCCGTCAGCAGTGCAGGCGGCAGTTACTACGATGCCAAAGCCAAAAGCGTACTTTCTCCTCACTGTAAGGTAATGCACGTAGATTTCGATACTCTGCAACGTTTGGATGATAAATATGAGTTGGCAACAGCCGCCGAAGCATTGGGGCTGCGAGTTCCGAAGTCCTACCGCATTACTAATCCGCAGCAAGTAATAGATTTTGATTTTAGTGACGCACAGCGTCCATATATTCTCAAAAGTATTCCCTACGATTCTATTCGCAGGTTAGACCTGACGAAGTTACCCTGCGCGACCCCAGCAGAAACAGCCGCTTTTGTCAACTCATTACCAATTTCCGAGAGTAAACCTTGGATTATGCAAGAGTATATTCCGGGGCAAGAATACTGCACTCACAGTACAGTTCGTGATGGTCATATTCAGTTGCATTGTTGTTGCAAATCGTCGGCGTTTCAGATAAATTACGAGCATATCGATCGCCCGGATATCGAAAATTGGATTCGTCACTTTGCCAAGAGTCTCAATCTGACAGGACAAGTTTCCTTTGATTTCATTGAGGCGGCGGATGATGGAGAGATTTACGCGATCGAATGCAACCCGCGCACCCATTCAGCCATCACGGTGTTTTACGACCATCCCGATGTGGCAAAAGCTTATTTGGAACCAGACCCTTTACCGCAGACAGTGCAGCCTTTGGCATCAAGTCGCCCGACTTACTGGATTTACCATGAAATTTGGCGGTTGGTGACTCATTTGTGGTCGCCCAAGCAAGTTTATGAGCGGTTAAAAATAATAGCCCAAGGCAAAGATGCCATCTTCGAGTGGGACGATCCGCTGCCGTTTTTGATGGTGCATCATTGGCACATTCCCTTGTTGTTATGGGCAGATTTACAGAAGACGAATGAGTGGATTCGGATTGATTTTAATATTGGCGAACTTGTGGAAATAGGGGGAGAGTGAGTAGGTCAGTATTAGGGGTTTTGCATTTAGTCGGATCGGCAGTTAGCGATTTTTACTGTGATTTATCGGGGTTAATGAGTCGCCTCGGACTAGCAATTGATAGCCCTTATCTCACATCAGACAGGCTCTAGTTGACGATCCGCGCCTAGAGCAAGTGTTACTGCCGCTGAGAGATGGATTGACTTTAATTAGGCACGTTTAGTAGAACAAAACTTAGGCGTCAAAACCAAAAAAACCGGGTTTTTTGCCCAGGCGGGCTGTAACGAAGTCCGATGTCAAAAAACCCGGTTTTCAACCACCCGTGTGTCATATCAAATCGGCGCTTCACCGGCATGATTCATCTCTCTGTTCTGGACTGCGCCTGCGTAGCTTCAACAGCGGTTTAATCATTCAAAAACCACCGCTTTCTTAGAGTATTTACTTAGTAACAAAGTATGATCGAAACAGTTTCAACGGCACCGATGCCATCTGAACAGGAAACAAACGCGGCTTCTAGGCGCTTCCAGACAGCAGTCAAAAGCATAGCAACCTTTATTTTGCTGCTATTAGTAATGCCCCTGAATCTCGCTTTAACAGCGATCGCCCTACTGAGATGCATCATCCTCAAACCGTTTCAGTCTCGAACGAGATCGGACTCTCCCCAAACGATTTTGATTAACGGCGGCAAGACGACCAAAGCATTACAGCTAGCGAGATCCTTCCATAAGGCCGGTCATCGGGTAATTTTGGTTGAAACCCACGAATACAGGCTGATGGGTAATCGATTCTCTTGGGCAGTCGATCGCTTTTACACAGTACCAAGTCTCCAGGCAGAGGAATACCCTCAAGCACTCTTAAAAATTGTCCAACAAGAGAAAGTTAATGTTTACGTTCCCGTCAGTAGTCCAGAGGGCAGTTACTACGATGCCAAAGCCAAAAAGGTACTTTCTCCTCACTGTACCGTAATGCACATAGATGTCGAAACTCTGCAACGTTTGGATGATAAGTATGAGTTGGCCACCGCCGCCGAAGCGTTGGGGCTGCGAGTTCCGAAGTCCTACCGCATTACTAATCCCCAACAAGTAATCGATTTTGATTTTAGTGACGCACAGCGTCCATATATTATCAAAAGTATTCCCTACGATTGTGTCCACAGGTTTGATCTCACTAAGTTACCCTGCGCTACCCCAGCAGAAACAGCCGCTTTTGTCAACTCATTACCAATTTCCGAGAGTAAACCTTGGGTTATGCAAGAGTATATTCCAGGGCAAGAATACTGCACTCACAGTACAATTCGTGATGGTCATATTCAGTTGCACTGTTGCTGCAAATCATCGGCGTTTCAGCTCAATTACCAGAATATCGATCGCCCGGATATCGAAAATTGGATTCGTCAGTTTGCCAAGAGTCTCAATCTGACAGGACAAGTTTCTTTTGATTTCATTGAAGCGGCGGATGATGGAGAGATTTACGCGATCGAATGCAACCCGCGCACCCATACAGCCATCACGATGTTTTACAACCATCCCGATGTGGCAAAAGCTTATTTGGAACCGGACCCTTTACCGCAGACAGTGCTGCCTTTGGCATCAAGTCGCCCGACTTACTGGATTTACCAGGAAATTTGGCGGTTGGTGACTCATTTGTGGTCGCCAAAGCAAGTTTATGAGCGGTTAAAAATTATCGCCCAAGGCAAAGATGCCATCTTCGAGTGGGACGATCCGCTACCGTTTTTCATGGTGCATCATTGGCACATTCCCTTGTTGTTATGGGGAAATTTGCGTCAGCCGAAAGAGTGGATGAAAATTTATTTTCATAGTGGAATAATTCTGTAAATAGGGGGAGATTGAGTATGTCAGTATTACGGGTTTTGCATTTAGTCGGAGCGGCAGACAGTGAATTTTACGATAAATTGTCGCGCTTTTATGCCCCATATTGTCTGGAGCAAACTGCTAATCCAGCACTCTATGAATTTCATATAGCCTATATTTCTCCCGGTGGCCAATGGCGTTTTCCCACCTCTCTCGATCCGAGTGCGATCGCGGCCGCTAATCCCATGTCTCTAGCGGACGCTTTACAGGTGCTGACACAGCTAAAGATTGACGTAATGGTACCGCAGATGTTTTGCATCCCCGGCATGACTCAATACCGTAGCTTGTTCGATTTGCTGAATATTCCTTACGTGGGTAATACCCCAGAGGTGATGTCACTGACTGCTGACAAAGCGAAGGCTAAGGCAGTAGTAGCGGCCGCTGGGGTAAGGGTACCGTTGGGAGAAGTTGTCCGCGCGGGCGAGAGACCTTCAATTGATTTTCCGGTGGTGCTCAAGCCACTGAATGCGGATAATTCTCTGGGAGTTGCCTTAGTTAAAAATGCTGCTGACTATGATGCGGCTTTGCAGACAGCATTGACTCATTCAGAGGAAGTGCTAGTAGAAAAATTCATTGAATTGGGTAGAGAAGTTCGCTGTGGGATTATTGTCCAAGCTGGCGAGCTAGTCTGTTTGCCGCTGGAAGAGTATCCTGTAGATCCTGATACCCAACCGATTCGGACTTATGCCGATAAGCTCCAACAAAATGACGATGGTAGCTTGACTGGTTCTACTAAAAATAGTACCAGGCCGTGGGTAGTTGACAAGAGCGATCCGATTACGGAGAGAGTTTGGGCCCAGGCCAGAAAATGCCACATCGCTTTGGGCTGTCGCCACTACAGTTTATTTGATTTTCGCATCGACCCCGATGGAAAACCTTGGTTCTTAGAAGCGGGGCTGTACTGTTGTTTTGCCGAAAAAAGCGTGATTGCGGTTATGGCCAAAGCATCAGGAATTTCTCTGGATACTTTGTTTCAGAGTATGCTGCAAAATGCCTTAATATAAATAAATGTGAGGATGAAACTAATGACTCAAACTTTTCAAGATTGATCAACCCAGCAATTTGCTGACTTATCGGTGTTTCCAGGTAAAAGTTGGGTTGTGTTAGCTGATCCTGCTCGAGTTGGAGCAATGGGAGAATTTGAAGGACATAACTTAACCTAAGTTCGGGATAAGAGTAGTCAAAACATCACAAAATTTCTGAAATGACGATCGCACTTTGTCAATCTCAGCAGATTTGTTCTAATCGAGTGCGTTCGCTCACAACGGTCGATCGCCTAGATACTAATTTTAGATTCAGTTTATCGGCGCGATCGGTATTTTGACATTGTGGGTCACATAAAACAGCAAACTTCACTTCCTATGTCAAGTCTTTTCCGTATTTTACGGAAAAGACTTGTGTCATCTTCTAGCTTTTCGCATACTAATCACCAGACAGAGGAAACCACAACATGATCCAAACCATATCCAAAACAATCACGTTTGATGAGTTCGTTGCCTGGTATCCAGAGAACTCTGTCCATAAGTACGAACTACACAATGGAGTTATTGTTGAAATGCCCAAAGGAACTGGCGACCATTCAGATGTTACGGGCTTTATAAGCTTAAAACTAGGAGTTGAAATTGACCGTGGTGAATTACCCTACTCAATTCCAGGTGACTGTCTACTTAAACCCGTCCGTGACGAATCAGGCTACGAACCAGACGTAATAGTCCTAGACAGAACCGCACTTGCAAACGAACCGCGCTATAAAAAAGAATCCGTCATCACGATGGGGTCTTCGGTGCGACTGGCTGTAGAGGTAGTCAGCACGAACTGGCGGGATGATTATTTTTTCAAAGCTTCCGACTATGAAGAAATGGGCATTCCCGAATACTGGATTGTAGACTATCTCGGTTTGGGCGGCCGCAAGTTTATCGGTAATCCCAAACAACCAACACTTTCGGTTTATCAATTAGTAGATGGAGAGTATCAGGTCAAACAGTTTAGGGGAAGCGAGAGGGTTGAGTCGCTGACTTTTCCAGAATTGAAATTAACGGCCGAACAGATTTTTCGGGCTGGCTTGCCAAACTAGCGAGTAAAAATTATGCAAAGGTCGATCCACACAAGCTTGCAATTTATCAAATTGTGTGATATCATGAAACGTTCTCGAAAATAGCGCAACAGCAAATATTACTGCATGGCAACGAAGCCAACGATCGCATTTAGTCACCTCGGCTGCGAAAAAAATCGCATCGATACCGAACACATGATCGGCTTGCTGGCTCAAGCGGGCTATCAAGTCGATTCTAATGAAGAATTAGCCGATTATGTTGTAGTCAATACTTGCAGTTTTATCCAAGCGGCGCGAGAAGAGTCAGTCCGCACCTTGGTAGAATTGGCAGAAGCTAATAAAAAAGTAGTAATCACCGGCTGCATGGCACAGCATTTTCAGCAGGAATTGCTGGACGAATTGCCCGAAGCAGTCGCAATTGTAGGCACCGGCGACTATCATAAAATCGTCGATGTTATGCAGCAGGTCGAAAAGGGCGATCGAGTTTCCCTCGTATCCTCAGAACCTACTTACATCGCTGACGAAACTACTCCCCGCTACCGCACCACATCGGAAGGTGTCGCGTATCTGCGAATAGCAGAAGGCTGCGACTACCGCTGTGCATTTTGCATTATCCCGCACTTGCGCGGAAATCAACGATCGCGGACGATCGAATCTATCGTCGCCGAAGCTAAGCAATTGGCATCGGAAGGGGTAAAGGAAATTATCTTAATTTCTCAAATTACCACCAACTACGGCAAAGATATTTATGGCGAACCGAAACTAGCCGAACTACTGCGCGCTTTGGGTGAAGTAGATGTACCTTGGATTCGGATGCACTACGCCTATCCTACAGGTTTGACTCCGCAAGTTGTGGCAGCCATCCGCGAAACACCCAACGTTTTGCCGTATTTGGATTTACCCCTGCAACACTCGCACCCGGAAATTCTGCGGGCGATGAATCGACCTTTTCAAGCCGGGATCAATGATGCCATAGTCGATCGGCTCAAAGCAGCACTTCCGGGTGCGGTGATGCGGACAACTTTTATTGTCGGCTTCCCGGGCGAAACCGACGAACACGCAGCACACTTGCTGGAATTTGTCAAGCGCCACGAATTCGATCACGTAGGAGTTTTTGTATTTTCGCCAGAAGAAGGAACCCCAGCCTTCAGCTTGCCCCAGCAAATACCTGCAGAAATAATGGAAATGCGGCGCAATTCGGTAATGGCGGCACAACAACCTATATCATTGAAGAAGAATCAAGAGTCTGTCGGTCAGGTAGTTGATGTCCTGATAGAACAAGAACAACCAGAGACAGGCGAGTTGATTGGTAGATCCGCTCGGTTTTCCCCAGAAGTAGATGGACTCGTCTACGTCACAGGAGAAGCGCGGCTGGGTTCAATCGTATCTGTGAAAATTACTGGTGCAGATGTCTACGACCTCTACGGTCAAGTGTAAGTATTGCTGGAACTGTTGTCTGAGACGGTGCGGCGAACAAAAACCGGACACGAGCCAAAAATGATTAGCGGATTGTGCAGCAAAAGTAACGGTTAGTACACAATTGTGCAAAGATATGTAGCAAAGGGGTTCTAAACTTTTTTAGCCCCTATCTGGCAATCGACCCTCCCCGTCGGGGTGCGGTAATCTCTACAGAACATCGGAAAATTTTAACGAATTTAATGTTTTGTTTCTGAATGTAAAGAGTTATGATGATAACAAGCCAGAAATAAGCGGGGATAATTTGAGATTGCTTCGCCGTCCGCCCTACACCACAACGGTATCCCGAAAGAGTGTTGAGATGGATAGGCGGTAACGGTCGCCCCATCCCCCGCTCAATCCCGCAGGCGACGGATTGCGGGATAGCGCCTGAACCAAACAACCTGTTACTACATGAGTAGTGAAGTGGGGCTGGTCATGATCCTCACTATAAAATGCCCTAGAGGGAAAGCTTGCAAGTACCTCAAAGGAAGTCCAATGTCCTGTTTTAAGAATGTTGGAAGCCTATAACCCGACCCCTGGCGGTTGGTATCGGTGATGTCACAAAATCAAAGACGGCTGTCGAATTGGTAAATTTAGTCACCATCGACGGAGCTGCCCTATACTCGATTGCTATTTAAGAAGGTGCGCGCAGGCGCAGCACCATAAAGAACTCTTATGAGTTCCTGCCCTAGAGCAGAAATCCGCATCCGAGTTGGGCAACTTAGAAGGCTAAGACTCGTTATTAGGAGCATTAATGAATTTATTGTTTGAAGGCTTAGGTCTTTCGGAAGAACTCGTTCTCCATCTGGAAACACTAGGCTTTACAGAACCTACTCCCATCCAAGTACAAGCAATTCCGCACTTGCTAGCAGGTCGCGACGTTGTGGGCCAAGCCCAAACAGGGACAGGCAAAACGGCAGCATTCTCGTTGCCCATCTTGGAGCGGATTGATTTAGATGTAACTGCGGTGCAAGCACTGGTGCTGACGCCGACTCGCGAATTGGCGATGCAAGTAACTGAAGCCATCCGTGATTTGAGCGGCATCAGCAGCGACGGCCCGGTAAAAGTGGGTCGCTCTCTGCAAGTTCTGACAGTGTACGGCGGTCAATCGATCGATCGTCAAATGCAGCGTTTGAAGCGCGGCGTGCACGTCGTCGTCGGTACACCCGGACGCATATTGGATATGCTCAGCCGTGGCAGCCTGAAACTAGACAAGGTAAAATGGCTGGTTTTGGATGAAGCTGACGAAATGCTGAGCATGGGCTTTATCCAAGATGTGGAAAAAATCTTGGATGCTGCACCAAAAGAACGTCAAACGGCATTTTTCTCGGCGACGATGGAAGCTTCCATTCGGAAATTGGTGGCGCGGCATTTGCGTAACCCAGTCAACGTCACCGTAGAACAGCCAAAAGCAACGCCAAAGCGCATCAGCCAAGGCGTGTACATGATTCCCCGTGGCTGGTCGAAGGCAAGAGCCCTACAGCCAATTTTAGAAATGGAAGACCCGGAATCTGCACTGATTTTTGTGCGGACTCGGCAGTCGGCGGCAGAACTCACCAGCCAACTGCAAGCAGCCGGTCACAGCGTTGATGAGTATCACGGTAATTTGAATCAGGCACAGCGGGAACGCTTGCTGCATCGGTTCCGCCAATGTCAGGTGCGCTGGGTAGTGGCGACTGATATTGCGGCGAGGGGTTTGGACGTGGATCACTTGACTCACGTGATTAACTACGATTTGCCCGACAGTGTGGAAAGCTACGTTCACCGGATCGGACGCACGGGCCGGGCTGGTCGCGAAGGAACGGCAATTACGCTGATTCAACCGGTCGATCGTCGCAAACTGCGCTTGATTGAACGCCACGTGCGATCGAGCTTGACGGTGCGAAACATTCCGACACGGGCGCAAATTGAAGCTCGTCAGTTGGAAAAGATGCAGGGTAAAGTTCGCGAAGCTTTGGCTGGCGAACGGATGGCATCTTTCTTGCCTCTGGTATCTCAGTTATCCGAGGAGTACGACTCCCACGCGATCGCCGCTGCTGCTTTGCAAATGGCTTTCGATCAAAGCCGTCCTGCTTGGATGGGCGCTGATTACGCTCAACAAGAAGATCCCCCGATTGGTGCAGAAAACAGCGTCAAGCCAATCTTGATTAAAAAGCGGGCTAAGACTGGTGCACCGAGTAATTCTGTACCAGCGCCGACTTTTTCTGGAGCACCGAGTGCTCCTGTTCCCCAGAACAGCTAATTTGTAGGGTGCACAATGTGCACCTTATTTATAATTTTTGTAGAGATGCGATCGCGATCGCACCTCTACTTTTTTTATGGGTGTGAGACTCTATGGGGAATAAAAATCACAAAAAAGCTCTTCGTTCGTTGAACAAGCGGATTGCAGAACATGAAGAAAAGATTAGACTGGAATATGAGAAGGATTTTCCCGATGAAGGCTTAATCCGGCATTGGGAAAGTGAAATTCGAGCTTTTGAGAAAGGAATTCAGCAAGCTTTAAAACGATTGGGTAAATAAAGATGCAAGTTAGCGATCGGACAATTTCTGTAACTAATTCTACACTGAGAACGTTAATTGATGAATTGGGTACTGAGTGTCAAAATGTGATTACTTTAATCCACCAGCTTCAGTTACCTGATTTGAGCGATCGACAAAAAGGTGAAATTCTAGCAGAGTTCATGAGTGCTGCAATCCATCTCAACGTTCACTGCGGAGAGGATTTTCAGACGCTAGTTGCTGAGGAAATGACAAAATTGTCGGATGAGGATGAAGAGGATTAAGGAGACGTGGGGGATTCCCTACGGGATAGCTACGCTTCACGCACATTAGGAAAAAGCCCTCCTGTCAACTCACCGAAGAGCTAAAAAAACTCATAAATAAGGACTAAATTCCTTAGTACAAACTTGTGAACGGAGACTTTTGTACTCTTGTCTAATATTTCAGTTTAGCTGCGTGCCGACAATAATCTTTTGCACGCGATCGCCCTTAATTTCCAAAATCAAATTAGAAGCCTTTTGGTCATTGCTGTAAGTCAAGCGAGTCACTCCACCCTGAACAGATTTCGACCCATAACCGTAAGTTTTAACGACTTTTTGGCTGTTATCTCCTAGCTTCACACCATCAATTGTCACGAACTTGGCCTTGGTAGCAGAAATCAAATAAACTTTTCCCTCCCATGCAGCTACCGTCAATCCTGAGTAGCTTAGCGTGCGAATCTTGCCGCCGATGCCAGATCCAGCAGGTTTAGTTTCGTCGCGCTGCGGTTTTCCCAACTTGCGTTTTGCCTCTTCTACAGCCATCCCCAACCGAACGCCGCCAATCCCCAGGCGCGAATAGTTCAGCGCCGCCGGCTTTTGTGTCGCACTGAGCATTCTTTCTAGAGTCGCAACAGTTTGATTCATGGCGGGAACAGGACGAACTAAAGCAGCAAATCCTAAGCTCGAAATTGCGAGATTCATCATGATGCCAGCGAGGGCTGTTGTCACAAATATTTTTACCATTTTTTTATAGCTTTATTTGGCAATGTATTCGTGGGATCGCCCGCTCGATCCGGATTGATACTAATAGGACTTACACCCACACTCCTGGACGCACTGCGCTGCTCTGAAACCGATTTTTTTTACCAAAACTACACACAGAAACCCGGTTTTTACCATGAATCTTAGGTTTAACAGTGAGGTTTTCAGCCAGAAACCGGGTTTCTAGGGCAACCTAGGTAAGTCCTGACTAATATTTTTTAAGCTTTGAAAACCGCCAATTTCGGGCGAACCGAATTTGCTTCCGCACAAGCTTGCGTCCGCCTGCCGGGACTGAAAGAAAGAATAAAAGAGGTAAATCAGCGGAAATTGCTGTGATATCCTAACAAAAGCCATATCTCGATAAAATTAGCAATTTAGATGACCGCAACAGATTCTACTAAACACCAAAAATCCAAAGCCCTCAAACCGGGTAGCCGCCGCCCCGCTAAAGAACTTTGCAGCGAGTGCGGTTTGTGCGATACATATTACATTCATTATGTCAAGGAATCTTGTGCTTTCTTAACACAGCATATCGCGGAATTAGAAGAAGAGATTCACGGGCGATCGCGCAATCTCGACAATCCCGACGATTGGTATTTCGGAGTCAGTCAAAATATGATGGCGGCTCGAAAAAAAGAACCAATTGAGGGCGCTCAGTGGACAGGAATCGTCAGCACAATTGCCATTGAAATGCTCGAAAAAGGAATTGTAGAAGGCGTTGTTTGCGTCCAAAATACTAAGGAAGACCGCTTTCAGCCGATGCCGATTATTGCTAGAAACCGCGAAGAAATTCTGGCAGCAAAAGTCAACAAACCCACTTTATCTCCCAACCTTTCAGTATTAGAACAAATAGAAAAATCTGGGATGAAGCGGCTGTTAGTAATTGGCGTCGGCTGTCAAATTCAAGCTTTGCGAACAGTCGAGAAAAAACTCGGTTTAGAAAAGCTCTACGTTTTGGGAACTCCCTGTGTCGATAATGTCAGCCGTGCAGGCTTGCAGAAATTTCTAGACACGACTAGCCGCTCTCCTGAAACAGTGGTTTCTTACGAGTTTATGCAAGACTTTAACGTTCACTTCAAACACGAAGATGGTTCGGAAGAAAAAGTGCCGTTTTTCGGGCTGAATACTAAGGAGTTGAAGGATGTTTTTGCTCCTTCTTGTTTGAGCTGTTTTGATTATGTGAATTCTTTAGCAGATTTAGTTGTGGGCTACATGGGCGCACCCTTTGGCTGGCAGTGGATTGTAGTGCGAAATGACACGGGGCAAGAGATGTTAGATTTGGTAACCGATCAGTTAAATACTCAGCCGGTGATGTCTCAGGGAAACAGAAAAGAAGCTGTTCAGCAAAGTATTCCGGCTTATGAAAAAGGAGTGACTTTGCCAATGTGGGCAGCGAAGTTAATGGGAGTTTTTATTGAGAGAATTGGACCGAAGGGCTTGGAATATGCTCGGTTTTCGATTGATTCTCATTTCACTCGCAATTATCTCTACGTGAAGCGCAATTATCCTGAGAAATTAGAGGCTCATGTACCCGAATATGCTAAGCGGATTGTGGGACAGTATAAGTTACCAGATGTGTAAACTTGTAGGGTGCGTCAGTCAAAAGCTGTTGGATTATTGAAAAAATAACGCTAACTGACGCACCCTACTACTGAAGCATAGCAAAAGAGAGAAAACAAATGCAATTGGGGAAAATCGAATTATGGAATCGCGGAACGTTAACTAGACTGGCTATCCTTAGTACGATCTTAATTACTCTAATTAGTTGGATATGGTTGAGTATGATTGCAATGCCAGGGAAAAGCTACAGCGGGACAATTCCCCCTTTAACAGCACAGGAAATCTCGCTCCGAGATGCTTTACAGCGCGATGTAGAAAAGCTCTCTGGTGAAATCGGAGAGCGCAACTTTATACAATATCAAAAACTTGGAGAAGCCGCTGACTTTCTCGAAGCATCTTTTCAAGCTGCTGGCTATAAAGTTGAACGACAAGGATATAAAATTGATGATAAATTTTATTATAACATTGAAGTGGAGATTTCCGGAAAAAAAAAGGCAGATGAAATCGTTGTAATAGGGGCACATTATGATTCTGTGGTGGGGAGTCCGGGGGCAAATGATAACGCAACTGGGGCGGCAGGGGTGCTGGCTTTAGCGAGAATGTTGGCAGGTAAAAAGCCTGAAAAGACTGTGCGTTTTGTTGAGTTTGTGAATGAGGAACCGCCTTTTTTCTGGACTGCTGATATGGGGAGTTTGGTTTATGCCAAAAGATGCAGAGAGCGTAATGAAAAAATTGTTTCGATGCTCAGTTTAGAAACAATTGGTTATTACTCCGATGCCAAAAATAGCCAGAAATATCCAGCACCATTAAACCTTTTTTATCCTACATCGGGAAACTTTATCGGATTTATTGGCAATACATCCTCAAGTAAACTGGTTAGAGAGGCGATCGCATCTTTCCGCCGCCATGCTGAATTTCCCTCGGAAGGTGCAGCAATTCCGGGTGGCATTCCTGGTGTTGGTTGGTCAGATCAATGGTCTTTTTGGCAACATGGTTATCCAGGGCTGATGGTGACAGATACTGCTCCCTATCGCTATCCTTACTATCACACGGCGCAAGATACACCCGATAAGGTTGATTGGGAACGGACGGCGAAGGTGATAGCTGGATTGGAGAAAGTTGTGGCAGATTTGGTGGGAGTTAATATTAATTAGTTGAGTGGTGCGGAGCGTGTAAATATCCTCGCTCGGCATAGAATATTATGCAAAATGACGCACCTAAAAATTAGTATAAGTTGCCTGAGTTAGGTGATTAAGAGAGTTTGTAAGATATGTTTTGCAGGGATACGGTAAGGCAGTGTCTTTGTTTTATACAGTTGGAAAAATTAGAGGTAAAAGATTATGAAACTTATAGTTGCACAGAAACACATGAAGTTACAAAAGTCGATCGCACTTACGGGTTGTGCGATCGTCCTAGCATCATGTGGAAATAGACTTTCCGAGTTAATTTCCAATTCGCAACCGGGAAACAATAGACCTTCCGCGTTAGTCTCTGAAACGCCACCGAAAAAAACTGGACTAACATTTGCCGATTGGTGTCGCCAAAAAGCTGATTTGAGTCCTGAAGCTAAACATACTGTTGAGGTGCTGTTGCAGCAAGCAGGGACTACTGAGTGCGAGGCGGCTAATCAGACACTTTCGAGTCTCCGGGCACTCGTCCTCCGCGACCATCAAATCAGTGACATCAAACCGCTAGAATCCTTGACTAACCTGACTTCGCTCTTCCTCGACTACAATCAAATCAGCGACATCAAACCGCTACAATCCTTGACTAACCTGACGGAGCTCTACCTTGGCGACAATCAAATCAGCGACATCAAACCGCTACAATCCTTGACTAACCTGAATTCGCTCTACCTCAGCGACAATAAAATCAGTGACATCAAACCGCTACAATCCTTAACTAACCTGACTGAGCTCTACCTCGAAAACAATCAAATCAGCCACATTAAACCGCTACAATCCTTGACTAACCTGAGACATCTCTACCTTAACGACAATCAAATCAGCGACATCAAACCGCTACAATCCTTGACTAACCTGAGACATCTCTACCTTAACGACAATCAAATCAGCGACATCAAACCGCTACAATCCTTGACTAACCTGACTCATCTCTCCCTCAACGACAATCAAATCAGCGACATCAAACCGCTACAATCCTTGACTAACCTGAATTGGCTCCCGCTCAACGACAATCAAATCAGCGACATCAAACCGCTAGAATCCTTGACTAACCTGACTTGGCTCTTCCTGGGCGACAATAAAATCAGCGACATCAAACCGCTAGAATCCTTGACTAACCTGACTATTCTCCTCCTCGACAACAATAAAATCAGCGACATCAAACCGCTAGAATCCTTGACTAACCTGACTGGGATCTCCCTCGAAAAAAATCAAATCAGCGACATCAAACCGCTCGAATCTTTGACTAACCTGAATTATCTCTACCTCAGCGGAAATCTAATCGCCCCCAAAACTTGCCCACTCAAGCCAGCGTCTATCTGTCAATGGGAACCAAAACCTAACCCATAAAACTTTACAGTTCAGAAAATTATAGGTACAAAATTATGACACAAATCACCATAATTATCATTTGAAAGTCCGCGTAGGCGGACTTAGTTTGTGTCACCGCGATTTCAATCGCCTAGATATTTTTGCAAGATGTCTATTTAATCACTTAGGATTAACAACAAACTCACTGACAATAAACGGCTTTCGATTAATAATCGCACTGGGATTAGCATCAAGTTGAGACTGCGTGTAAGGTTCAATACCATAAGTTATTACCCGCAACTGCTGACTCTCAGGAGCAACTTCAAACTCATTCCAGCCGTAGGTATGCACTCCTAAATACTCTCCCTGAATCAGTCTAGCGTCAATCCCAGAACCTTCCAAACCAACTGGATCGTATCCTAGCGGCGCTGTCCGAGTATCCAGAATATTGCGGACAAAGGCATCTTTTTGTTCCCTTGTCGGCAATGCATTATAGCGATCTTTTTCCGATTGTGGCAGCAAAGCGGTGGGCGTAAAAGCAACTGTTGCGGGGCCAAAGGGGGCGGCAAACGGCCCTTGCCCGATGTTCAACTGAATAGCAACAGGACTGGTCATTACATCAATAACATCCGTAGGGATTTGCGGCTGACCTGCGGCTTCTTGATAGGTGACATTATTCACGACATATCCGTGAAAATCTCCGGTGGCAAAGACCACATTTTTGATGTTATTTTCTTTGATGAAACGCAGCAAATCTGTTCGTTCAGCAGCATAACCTTCCCAGCGATCGCCTGCAACCGGAATACCAAAATTTTGTATCGGATCGCTTGACATAACAAACTTCCAAGTGATGCCATTTTGTTGAGCTTTCAGTAAGTCATTTTTCAAGTCTTGAAGTTGCGCTGCCCCTAACAGCGTGCGATTGGGCGCAAAGGCATCATTGAGAAACTTATTAACAGTAGCTTGGTCGGAAGTTTCTGGGATACTTTTCAAAGAATTATCTCGGAAAGAGCGCAAGTCTAACACAAATGTAGCTGCATCACTGCCGAAGGTATTATAGCGATAAAGTTTCTGCTCATTAGCAGTGCGAGAGTCGCCCGTATTGCCATAAAAATCATTTCGCACGGGATTGTAGGCTTGAAATGCTTGTAAACCTATGTCAAATACAGGCGTATCATTGACAAAGCCTCCCCCCGTCCCGAAAATTCCTTCTTTTTGCGGCGACTCAGTAGGTGTTGCACCCCCGGCAAAATCATTTGTGAGTTCGTGGTCATCCCAGCTAGCATAGATGGTGGTGGAAGCCTGCAAATCAGCCCAGGTATTGAGGCCATAACGTTGAGCGTAGACTTCATTGTGCTTGGTGCTAAACTCTTCAAAAGTTTTAGGTTGTCTGACTCCCGGCAAATCTGGTGATAGATCGTCTACATAAGCGCTGTCGCCGAGGCGAACAAAAAAGTCTAGATTGCGTTCCGGCGCATTTGCGATCGCCGGGAAAGGAGTAAGTTGACCTTGCCAGTCGCCTGCTACCCCAAATCGTAAACCCTGGCGATTTCCCAACTCAGCAGCAGTGCGGAATTGCCCAACTGCTGAAGTGCCAGCGGCATCACGCACTCGATAAAAATATTGAGTACCAGGGTTTAAATTCGTCAGTTGAGCTTTCACGGGTAGGGTAACATCGGTGACGGTATCTGTGAGAGTACCGAGATTGTTACTGAAGTTTGGATCTGTGGAGTATTCAAAGACAACATTACCCAGAACTGTGCTGCGAGTCCACAAAACAGTTGAAGTTTGGGTGGTATCTCCAGAAGCAACGCCATTTGGCAAGGTTGAGTCACCAGACTTAATAAATGGGGTGACATCTCGCCCTTCAGCAGCACCAAAATTGATAAAGTGTTCAATGCCAGTGAGTTCGTCGCGCTCAACAGCAGCAGTAATATCTGGGTTTTTTGCCAGATAATAGCTATCGTTATATAAAGGGCTAGGACTGCGGTTTTCCGATTCACCAAATTGGATGAAGTGACCAATACCAGTAATTTCATCGCGATCAACAGCCGCAGCAACATCGAGATTTTTCCCTAGATAATAGCTGTTGTTATAGAATGGGCTAGGATTGCGGCCTTCTGATTCTCCAAAATTAATGAAGTGTTGTATTGCTGTGGTAGCTTTGCTGTTGACAGCGGTGGCAACATCAGGGTTATTCAGGAGATAATAATTAGTATCGAATAGGGCCCTAGGGTTGCGACCCTCAAATTGACCGAATTGGGTGAAGTGTTCAAATCCGTTTTGGAAGTTTCCTTTGGCTAGAGCGGCTGCTACCTCTGGGTTTTTAGCCAGATAGTAGGTTTCCTGAAATAGAGTTTTAGCGTCTAACATAAGGAAAAATATGAAGTTTTGTTGAATGACCCTGGTGGCTCAAAATAGCCTTCACAGGATTATACAGGATTATGCAGTGTTGCGATCGCGATCTTTAAGTAGAAGAAAGAAGGAAGAAAAAAGAAGACTTACACAGCCAGCTTTTTAGTGGGACTTAAACATTTTCCAGCCCCTTTAAAAGCTGAAACCCTCTCTAGGGAATGGAAAGAAATCGATCACATAAAAATGTCTGAAACCCTTGGTCTAACTCGGTTAAGACCCATTCTAGCTAAAAGTATTTCTCTATCTGCGTTGGAAGCCAAAATGGCTTCAGTTTTTGTCTAAGTCCCGTTAGTCATCCTTGTTTTACCTTTAATATCACCTCCGATGAAATGCGATCGCTAATTCTGGCCAAACTTCAGCGACTAAACTTCCTGAATTTGCATCAACCGCTGCTTTAACCTTGGTGCATCGCCCCGAGCGAGCACTTCACACTTCTCCAACAAAAAAGCCCGATCGCAATAATTCAACTTATCCAAACGGTGAGTCACCCACAAAGCCGTCAGCCCGCAATTTTTGACCAAACGCTGCACCGCGGGTACCAAATATCACTGAGAATCAGGATCGAGTAAAGCCGTAGGTTCCTCTAATAGTAAAATCTCGAAATGACGAGCGATCGCACTTAAATATTTGAGTGGCGATCGATCTCAAATCTCAAATCCATTGACTTGATGTTCATCAGAAAAAGACGATCGCCCTTATTGACTAAAAGCGATCGCACACCAACATCCTCCTACAAATCAGCAGCGTGCTGCTTCAATTCATCCAAAGAAACGTATTCCAAAGTCAAGGCGTGAGTCGCAGCCAAAACCACAGGCGGCGCAACTCCTGCATCCATTGCTTCCTTCCAGCGAGACGCGCACAAACACCAGCAATCCCCAGGCTTCAAACCGGGAAAGTTAAATTCAGGAACCGGAGTGCTCAAATCATTTCCATTCGATTTAGTGAATTGCAAAAACTCTTCCGTAAGTTGAGCACAAACAGTGTGAGCCCCAAAGTCGCCACCACCTGTATTGCATTTGCCGTCTCGATAATAGCCCGTCATTGGCGAAGTGCAGCAAGTCTCTAACTTTCCGCCCAGCACATTTGTAGCTTCCGTCACCATCGCAACTCCTGAGTAAAACTCTTCGATCTAATTTTACACAAATCGTTGTTTATATATTTTTTTCCATGACAAAGTTGATGAATTGTTGTCCTCGCCGTTCTACTTCTTGTTTTCTAATCACCATAAATCCCTGGCTTTCAAAAAAAGGTCGAGCTGTAATGCTGGCTTCGGTAAATAAATAGTTAATTCCTAAGTCTTTGGCTTTTGACTCAATTTGTTTTAAAATTAGCCTGCCGACTCCTTGTCTTTGAAAATCTTGATGACAGTAAAAGCGATCGATATGACCGTTTGCTTCCAACTCCCCAAAACCAGCAATTTTATCACCCTCTTCTGCTACGAAAGTAAATTTACTGCTTAAACTTTTAGTCCAACTTTCGATATTTATCTCTGCTGGAGCCCAAGCATCTACTTGTGCTTTTGTGTAATCGCGGATGTTTACTTCGTGTACGGTGTCGTAAAAAAGTTTTACAATTTGTTGGGTATCACCGATTTCGTAAGTTCGTATTCTCATAAATAGTCTCCGCTGTTAATTAGATTGTGTGCCTCGATCGACCTCACTCTCAAAGATAATCCGATCGGGTGATTTCCCGACTCTGCTAAATGAGCTACAAGTAATTTAAAATAGGTGGAATGGGAAGGTTTGGAGGAAATTAATCTGTTATGGTGAAAATCATTTAATCTTTCCTTTTTTTTTCATAAGCTAACTGTTGGCTCTAAAAGTATGGACTTTCGGACTTTAAGTAGAGACCACGTTCTCACCCACATTTGGGGTCGAGTCAATCATCCCGAAGTTTTGGCTTTGCCTTTGCCAGATATGCTTTGCTGCCAAAGTGAAGATATCGATTTTTTTCAAGAGCAACTCGCTGAGACTCTCTTAGAAAATTATAGCTTAATTACGGTTTATCAATATATTTTTTTACAAGCTTTAAAGCAGGAAATAAATTCGACGGGGTTTGAGATCCGCCGCTTTTTATCGGGTTCAACCGAGGTGCTGTTTGAATCTCACCCTAATTCTCTAATCCTTCAAAAAAAGATGCTGGCAAGTTGGCTGTTTATTATTCCCAATAAGGAAGTTTGGGAAGGCTACAAAGTGGCGGAGCAAATTCAAGCGGCGCATTATATTTATAACTGTCTGGTTCGTAATTCTGATGACTTGTTAACTGCGGACGAATGCCAGGAATTATTGAAGGCGATCGCCTCATTGCTGCTGCGGTAATTGCTAGAAAAGTAGGTTTTTAGTTGCGCTTGGGTATTCCGGAGGGCCCAAGCGCAACTACGAACCTTTTTTAAGGTACAAGTTGGGTAACTTCTGTGTTAGTCTCCCAGGCAAATTCCCAAGCCGCGGGCCATTTTCACCCGAGTAGAAGGGGGTTCCACTGCTCTGTATTTGGCGATCGCATCTTCCAATGGTAAGGTGTCGTAAAACTGTTTTACAATTTGTTGGGTATCACCGATTTTGTAGGTTCGTACTCTCATAAATTATCTCACTGCGATCGCTTGTTTAATATTAATTTGGGATTTTAATCGCTTCGGAACGCGGATGGATGTTGGCTTTTACCATTTTGTCTCATTTCTTGCAGGGCGATCGACCCAAAATTTATCGCCCACCCCTTGACAAACTCTATTACTCTATGTTACTGAAACACAAGGCAACCTAACTCGAATTAACACTACATCAATCCAGCAGCTTAACGAATAAGGATGGAAATTTATGACAGAAATTGGGCCCGATCCAAACCGACCTTATCCGATGGCCGATCAGCGGCGCGTATGCTTCATCAAAAACTTTATTAAATCCCCCAACATTATCGTCGGCGATTACTCATATTACGACGATCCAATAGAACCAGAAAACTTTGAAAAAAATGTACTTTATAACTACGGAAACGACCAATTAATTATTGGTAAATTTTGTGCGATCGCCACCAAAGTCAAATTCATCATGAACGGTGCAAATCACAAACTAGACGGGATTTCAACTTATCCTTTTCCTGTTTTTGGGAATGGTTGGGAAACAGCCATGAATTTATTAATGGAACTGCCCAGTAAAGGCGATACCGTCATTGGCAATGATGTTTGGATCGGCTATGAATCCCTGATTATGCCCGGAGTCAAAATCGGCGACGGTGCCGTCATTGCCGCCAAATCCGTTGTAGTAAAAGACATTCCCGCTTACACCGTTGTCGGTGGAAACCCCGCACATCCAATCAAACAGCGTTTTAGCGATGGTGAAGTTGCACAACTATTAGAAATTAGGTGGTGGGATTGGAAAATAGACAAGATTTCGCGCAATGTCAGCATAATTATGCAAGGCGATATTCAAGCACTCAGCAATGCTGAGTAAACTCCCAAATACAGCGATTTTAAATTAACAAAGTGGAGGTAGGAAAATGTTGAAAATTGCCTACTTATTTTTCTGTATTCTAGGCACTGCTTTGCCATACTCCCAGCTTGTCCCGTTTATCTTAGAAGAAGGGTTGAATATTAACGCTTTCTTCAGGGACTTGTTTGCCAATCAAATTTCCGGTTTTTTCGGCATGGATGTAATAGTGTCATCCCTGGTTTTTGGTACTTTTGTATTTAGCGAAGGTTCGCGTCTAAAAATGAAAAATTTGTGGGTTTATATTGCCAGTAACTTATTGGTGGGTGTTTCCCTGGGTTTGCCTTTATTTCTCCTAATGCGGCAGCGCAAACTTGAAGAAACACCTTGAGAGTTTTGTAGTTATTGGGTTTGGCTTCCGCTAAACCCAACCTACACAATCTAAAAACCCAACATCAGCGTCAATCTGCCTGCATCTGCGGTCAAAAAATCCCCAAAAATCACCATGCAAAGTCAGGGAACCCCCGTACCGCACCGCCCCTACAACTTACTTAGCTGGGCCCACAGCTTCGATCGCATCCTCAAGAGCGATCGATACATGAGTCCAATGAGTGCCCCCCTGACAAAAAGCCACGTAAGGCTCCCGCAGAGGCCCGTCAGCCGAAAACTCCGACGTACTCCCATCAATAAAAGTACCCCCAGCCATCACCAACTGACTTTCATACCCGTGCATCGGAGCCGGCACCGGGTCTAAATACGAACCAACGGGGGAATTTTGCTGAACCGCCCTACAAAAAGCAATTAACTTATCAGCAGAACCGAATTCGATCGCCTGAATCACATCTCGTCTTCTGGCCAAAGGCATAGGATTCACTCGATAACCCAACTTATAAAAAACATAAGCCGTCAAATGATTGCCCTTCATCGCCTCCCCCACACAACCGGGAGCCATAAACAAACCCTGAAACAGCAAGCGATTCAAATCAAAAGTTGCGCCGCCGCTGCTGCCAATTCCCGGCGCCGTCAAGCGACAAGTTGCCGCCTCCACCAAATCAGCCCTGCCGGCGACGTAACCGCCAGCAGGGACGATCGTACCCCCCGGATTTTTGATTAAAGAACCAGCCATCAGATCCGCACCCACAGCAGTAGGTTCGCAATCATCCACAAACTCCCCGTAACAATTATCAACAAAGCAAATTGTGTTAGGATTCTGATGTTTGACTATGGCGACGATTTTTTCAATCTCAGAAATAGACAAACTCGACCGCCAAGAATAGCCGCAAGAGCGCTGGATAAAAACCAGGCGAGTCTTTGCTGAAATAGTAGAGCTCAATGCCTGCCAATCCAAACTTCCTTCGCGAGTTAGAGGCAACTCACGGTAACTAATGCCAAACTCAAGCAGTGAACCTTGACCTTGCCCCCGCAAGCCGATCACTTCTTCTAAAGTATCGTAGGGAGAACCAGCCACTGCCAACATTTCGTCACCAGGACGCAGGATGCCAAAAAGAGCACAGGCGATCGCGTGAGTACCCGAAACAAACTGTACCCGGACAGCCGCAGCCTGGGCCCCTACCACTTCGGCAAACACCCCGTCCAAAGTCTCCCGACCCAAATCATCGTGGCCGTAACCCGTAACCCCTGCAAAATGGTGGACTCCAACCCGGTGGCTGCGAAAAGCTTTTAAGACTCGTTGAAGATTTTGCTTGACTGTAGTGTCAATACCAGAAAAAATCTGAAAGAGTGCCTGTTCTGCTTCCTGTAGCCGTGAAACGCTATTCATCTATACCTCGCTCACCCTTTGCGTGCGCGCTGTTCATTATGGCGTAGATGCGGCCCCTAGTTTGTAAACATAATATATTCATGACGATTGCAACTTCCAAAAAAACTTCTCCTGATTGGCCTGTCGTAGGCTTTATGGCCTTTCTGCACATCGGTGCTTTATTTGCTTTGCTGCCGGGTAATTTTAGCTGGTCTGCGGTCGGGCTAGCAGTCTTCCTGCATTGGGTAACAGGTGGTTTAGGAATTACTCTCGGATTTCACCGCCTCGTCACCCACCGCAGTTTTCAAACACCGAAATGGCTAGAGTATTTTCTAGTTATTTGCGGTACCCTTTCCTGTGAAGGTGGCCCGATCGACTGGGTAGGAATGCATCGGTTACACCACATACATTCCGACACCGAAACAGATCCCCACGATTCCAATCAAGGCTTCTGGTGGAGCCACATGGGCTGGATGCTCTCGGATCTCCCGATCAGAGTGGAAATCCCCCGCTTTACTAAAGACATCGGCGACGACCCAGTATACAAGTTTCTCCAAGCATATTTTATCCCCATCCAAGTTGTCTTCGGTGTGTTGCTTTATTTATTAGGCGGCTGGTCTTTCGTGGTTTGGGGCGTGTTTATGCGGATCGTGGTGGTGTTCCACTGCACTTGGCTGGTTAACAGCGCTACCCACAAATTCGGCTACCGCACCTACGAGTCGGGCGATCGCTCGACCAACTGCTGGTGGGTGGCTTTGCTCACCTACGGCGAAGGCTGGCACAACAACCACCACGCTTTTCAATACTCGGCTCGCCACGGCCTTCAATGGTGGGAAATCGACTTCACCTGGATGACAATTCAACTGCTGCAATCGCTGGGTTTGGCAACCAAAGTGAAATTAGCAGAAAAATAGCGATCGGCAATTAGTCATTGGTTGTAGGTCATCAGTTATGGACTAATGGCTGGTCACCAATGCCTAATCCTGTTTTTTGCGATCGGTATAGGTTGGGTTGAACACAGATCGAATCCTCTGGTGCGATCGACCCAACCAAAACCAGAATCCGTTATAATATAATTGGGAAGAAAAAATTTTGTTGGGCAGCCAAATTTTTTATTTTCAAAATACAACCGTAAATCTTTTTCAATCCTAATCCCAAATCTATCATTGATTCTTTATTAGTTTGGGCAAGTGTGCAGCAAAAAAGTTCACTGCTCAATCCAAACTATTATGCGTGAATCCCGGTCGGCATCTCATCAGAAATCAAAAAAAGAATGACAATAGCAACGCAAGAAAAACTCCAATACAATTGGAAGCACGTTATTAGTTTAGCAGGACTTCATATCGGCGCTTTGTTCGCACTGCTACCCAGTAACTTCAATTGGACAGCAGTTGGTTTAACAGTATTCATGCACTGGATAACCGGCGGTTTGGGAATAACTCTCGGATGGCATCGTATGCTCACCCACCGCAGTTTTCAGACACCAAAATTCGTAGAATACTTTCTAGCATTTTGCGGAGCCCTTGCCTGTCAAGGAGGAATAATTGATTGGGTTGGGCTGCACCGATTGCACCACACTCACTCTGACCAAAATGCGCTCGACCCTCACAATGCCCAAAAGGGTTTTTGGTGGAGTCACATCGGCTGGATGCTATATAAAGGTCCAGCTCACGCTGAAATTTCCCGCTGCACAAAAGACATTTCGAGCGACCCCTTTTACCAGTTTTTGCAAAACTACTTTCTCCCGATGCAAATCGTCTTTGGCGTCTTGCTTTACTTAGCAGCAGGCTGGCCGTTTGTAGTGTGGGTAATTTTTGTCCGCTTAGTTTTGGTGTATCACTGCACCTGGTTTGTTAACAGCGCCACTCACAAATTTGGCTACCGCACTTACGAAACAAAGGATAGTTCTACTAACTGTTGGTGGGTTGCGCTTTTGACTTACGGCGAAGGCTGGCACAACAACCACCATGCTTATCAATACTCTGCGCGTCACGGGATGGAAAGGTGGGAAATTGACTTCACTTGGATGACAATTCAAGTTTTGGAAGCACTAGGTTTGGCTACTAAAGTGAAATTACCAGCCAAGTAGCAGCAATTGAGTCCTCGACGCAGAACTTTTGTAGGGTTCGTACTTGGCACCATACCGCTTCATAAACCCGGTTTCGTTGAGAAACCGGGTTTTTTGGTGACTAATAACCAAATGACCAATGACTAATGAGCCCGTTTTTGCTCGCCCCGGCCGCGCAAATATTCCGCTAAAAACGCCAATCCTCCCGAACCTACTATCAACAGCACGCTGAGAGCATTAATATCAGGTTTCACCCCAGTCCGAATCCGGCTAAAAATTTCCATCGGCAGAGTTGTAGTCCCGCTACCTGCGGTAAAACTCGCAATCAAAAAATCGTCCATGCTGAGGACAAAAGATAGCAGACAACCCGACACAATTCCCGGTATTAATTGAGGGAGCAAAACCTGAATAAAAGCTTCAACAGGCGTTGCACCCAAATCCAAGGCAGCCTCTTCTAAATACGGGTTTAAATCTGCCAATCTAGTAGAAACAGCTAGGGCGATGTAAGCCAGACAAAACACAATGTGAGCGGCGACAATTGTCCACAAACTCAGAGGAATAGCCAGCGCCGCTAAAAATACCAGAGTAGCAACTGCGGTCGCAATATCTGGAATAATAATCGGCAAGTAGGAAACTCCCTGATATAAACTCTTGCCAGGAAAGCGGTAGCGGGCTAAACCAACTGCCATCAAAGTGCCGAGTACAGCCGAGATTGCAACTGCACAAACAGCCACTGTTAAACTGTTTCTCAGGGCAACTAAAATCCGCGTATCGCTAAATAATTTAACGTACCAATCTAAAGTAAATCCTTCCCAGCCGGCGCTAAAACGCGATTTGTTAAAGCTGTAAAAGGTGAGTACCAGGATGGGCAGGTACATATAAAAAAACATCACAACGGCAAATATCACCTGCCAAGAAATCTTAAATTTAGGTTTTAAGTACATATCGGGTTGTATTTCCTCCTGTGGATTTTCGGGGGTATTTTCCATTTCTCGGTAATCGGTAATTGGTAATCGGTAATCGGTAATTGGTAATAGGAAAAATTAGGATTGTTTTCTTCCTTCTTGCTTCTTCCTTCTACATCCTAAATTGCTTCTTCCTTCTACATCCTAAATTGCATTACGATCGCCATATTTGAGCAAAAGGGCAATTCCGATACTCACTGCAAAGATTAATACCATACTCAGAGCCGAACCCAGCCCCCAATTTTGAGTTGCCCCCAAAAACTGATTGTAAATCAAACGAGCCGCCGTCATGCTGGAAGCTCCACCGAGCAACTCTGGATCGACAAAATCGCCCAAACTGCTAATAAATACTAGCAAAGAACCCGCAGCAATTCCCGGCATCGTCTGAGGTACTGTCACTTTCCAGAAAGTTTCCACTGGATTCGCGCCCAAATCCTGAGATGCTTCTAGCAACCTGCGGTCTAACTTTTCCAAAGAAGCGTAGAGAATTGTCACGATATAAGGCAAATAACTGTAAGCCATGCCGATGAGAACTGCGGAACTTTGATTGAGCAATTCTAGAGGAGGGATGCCCAAAAACCCCAGGAGCGAGTTGAGAACACCCGTAGGACGCAAAATTGTAATCCAAGCATACGATCGCAAAAGCGAAGAAGTCCACAGCGGCAATACAAAGCCTAACAAAGTTAAATTCCGCCACTTTTTCGAGACATTGAGGGCGATCCAGTAAGCGACGGGAAATCCCAGTAGCAGACACAGAATAGTAGTCCCCGTTGCGAAAAAAAGCGATCGACCCATCACCTGCAAATTCAGCGGCTCAAACACTCGCAGGTAATTGCCGATTCCCGAAGGATTCACCAAATCTCCCGGTTTAATATTCGGCACCAAACTAAGCTGAAAAATCACCAAAGTTGGTATGACTAATAATAAAAGCAGCAACAAGCCAGAAGGGCCGAGCAATGCCAGTGGCCCAGCCCAAGCAGACCACGGGGAAACAGTTTCAGCCTTCAAAGGAGAATTGGGAGGAATAGGAGGGGGAGTTCTAGTTGAAACAGCCATAGATCAATTTTTTTGATTTTTTAACCGCTGATGAACGCGGATTAACGCGGATATAATACGGATAGAGTGGGCTATCTGCTGTACGGGGGCGGGTTGATGTAAATATTGGGTGAGAATCAGAGATAGGCTGTAAAACCCGCCCTACTTTTGAGGATTAGCCGCTGGTTAATTGAGTCCAATAGCGATCGTACACTTCCATAAATTTCCCTACCGGAGCCACACCTTCGCACTTTTTCAAAATATCTTCCGAAGGGAAAAGAATGTCGTTTTCGCGCACTTCCGGCGGCAACAAACTAAAAGCATCTTCCGAAGGAGTTGAAAAACTGAGTCGCTCTACTAAAGAAGCTGCCACATCGGGTTGCAGCATAAAGTTAATCCATTTATAAGCTGCTTCGGGATTGGGAGAACCTTTAGGAATTACTAAAGTGTCAGTCCACAGAGAAGAACCGCTTTTGGGGACGACATACTTCAATTTATCGTTATCTGAAATTACTTCATTAGCATCAGAAGAATAACACATAGCTACCTTCAAATCCCCCGTCAGCATTTGAGGCCGCCAAGCATCAGTAGTAAAAGATGCGATCGCCGGTTTGAGTTCCACCAACTTTTCGTAAGCTTGTTTCACTTGCTCTTGGTTCGTAGAATTCAGAGAATAGCCCAGCATCCGCAACGCAGCGCCCATGACTTCTCGAACATCACTCGCCAGCGTCATTCGCTTTGCTAACTCCTGTTTGTGCTGCCACAAATATTCCCAATCTTCAGGAGCTTCTTTGAGTTGTTCGGTGTTGTAAATCAAGCCTGTGGTTCCCCAACTCAAAGGCACGCTGTAGCGGTTTCCTGGGTCATAAACAGGGTTTTGGAACTGTTTTCGGAGCCGATCGATCCCGCCCAAAATCGAGTGGTCTAATGGACTCAACAGCCCGAGTTCCGTCATCTGAACCACCATGTAGTCCGACGGGTAAATGATGCTGTAGGCGCGCGCGCCACCGGCTTGAACTCTCGCCAGCATCTCTTCGTTGGAGCTAAACACGTCGGCCACTACGCGAATGCCTGTTTTTTCGGCAAAGCGATCGAGCAAAGCGTCATCGGTATAGCCTGCCCAAGTATAGATGAAAAGTTGGTCTGCCGAACCTTTGACGGGAGGAGCAGATTGTACGTCTGCAAGTCGCCAGCCGCAACTCGAAACAGCTAACCCGGAAATTGTCGCCGCCGAATTTTTTAGGAACTGACGGCGTGTAGAATTAGCCGGAAAAATCCTGGAAATTGGTAAGTTAGTCGGAGGCACAGTTCGATTTTAGATTTTAGATTTTAGATTTTAGATTTTAGATTTGGAGATTGAAGATTGGGGAATTGGGAATTGGGAATTGGGAATTGTCCTATGTTATTTGTTAGGAGAACCAACCACCAACAAATAACCAATGACTAATGACTAATACCAACTACCAACTGCCAACTGACTAATTCCGATCGGTCAAAGCGAGACAATCAGTAGTTCCCCAATAAGCGTAAATCGGCGTGTGCGGGTCTGGGAAAGAACCGCCGGTATTTGGCTGGCGCACCGTAATTTTATCGCCCGACGCCAACTCAACCACGTAATGAACGTGCGTACCCATGTACATAGTATTTTTGAGCCGCCCTTCAAAACAGTTGACCGACACTTCCGGCTGGTAGAGATTCAAATATACTTTTTCCGGCCGGACGCTGACCACCACAGAGTCGCCTGTGACGCCACTCCACATATCCGACTGCTGAACGACTATTTTCAGATTGGCTGATGTGCGAACTGTGATAGTCGATCGGTCGATCGATTCTACCGTACCCGCAAACAAATTCGTATCGCCAATAAAATCCGCCACAAAAGCCGTCTGCGGACACTCATAAATTTCTTCAGGAGAGCCAATTTGCTCAATCCTGCCCTCGTGCATCACCGCAATCCGGTCAGACAGACTCATCGCCTCTTCTTGGTCGTGAGTCACCATCACAAAAGTCAAACCCAATTCTTGATGCAAATTCGACAGTTCCAACTGCATCTGCTTCCGCAACTTCAAATCCAGAGCACCCAGAGGTTCGTCCAGCAGCAGAACCGCCGGTCGATTTACCAGAGCTCTCGCCAAAGCCACCCGCTGCTGCTGGCCGCCCGACATTTGACCGGGAAACCTGTTGGCGAAAGATTCCATTTTCACCAATTGCAAAACTTCCCGTACCCGTTCTTCAATTTCCGCTTTCCCCAGTTTTTTTATCCGCAATCCAAAAGCGATATTGTCCCAGACATTCATGTGTCCGAACAAAGCATAGCTTTGAAACACAGTATTTACCGGACGGCGGTAAGCTGGAGTGTTGGTCATCGACTGGCCGCGAATCATCAATTCGCCCGCCGAGGGAGTCTCGAACCCAGCGATTAAGCGCAGCGTCGTAGTCTTGCCGCAGCCACTGGGCCCGAGGATGCTAAAAAATTCTCCTTGGCGGATGTTGAGGTCAACTCCACGGACTGCGGTTTCGCCGTTAAATACCTTAAAGACCTTGCGGAGTTCAACGTCAAGCGCTGTATCCGTTGCTGTCGTACCTTGGTTGAGTGCTGTCTGAAACATATTCGCCCTTTCCTGGGGGTAATGCACGCCACTTAAATACAGTTTAAGTTTAGACTTTTCTGTATTTTAGGTGAGGAATGTTGGATGTAACAGGTTTTGGGATTTGTTATTTAAATTCTATCCCAGAGCGCACCATTGTCAGCAACAGGCAAGATGCCTGTTCCACAAAGAGTAAATGTTCTTGTGGAACAGGCATCTTGCCTGTTCATAAAAGCCTTATTGAGAATGGTGCAACATCTCAGAGCGACTGGGCATCTATTTGTTCTCAGGACTTGGCGTGGGAGAGGGTTTTTGTGGTTTCTCTGTTTTGGGTGCTTCTGCTTTTTTCCACTCTGACAAAGGTCGCTGGACGGCATTTTTAAAGTCAAAAGGCACTAGCAGCACGGGCAAATTTTGGGCTGAATTTTGAGGGGGCGCTTCCGGCGGATTGGCTTGAGCGTACAAGAAGCGGCCACTAAAGTCTGTTTTGCCTAAAACTAGGCGGTGAGTTTCCTGGTTGTCCAGTTTTACTGTGACTGTAGCTTGGGGTTGGTCGAGACCGAATTCGGGCAGTTGAGCAGCAGTAATATTAATCGTGCGATCGCTCTTTCCGGTTGCCAGCCTGTCGAGCAAAAAATCCACCGATGCCTGACTCGCGTGTGCTTGCACTGGCAATTTCATTTCCCAGCTAGACTTGCCTCCTTTTGTAGCATAAACTCGTTCAAAAGTCAATATTTTTTCGGGAGTTTTGACTGTAAAGAATTGTATGCGATCGGACTTAAAAGCAAAAATTTTCTGTTTTTCTTCCTTAGCGGCTTCCTGTTTCGGAGATACTTGCATCTCGAACAAAGCAACCAACCCCGTCATGCTCAGCGCGACGGCTATCAATACTAATGTATTTTTCTGCAATTTCATAGTAACAGCGAATTCGGCATGGTAATGGGGAATGGGGTATGGGCAATTGGTAAGAGACGCACCCTAGGGAAATTAGGAATTAGGAACTTGTACGCTCGCGTAGCCGAAGTATTAGGAATTGACAATTGGTAAGGTGCGCGACCGGGCGCACCTTGCGGAATTAGGAATTAGGAATTGGTTATGGGTAAGAGGTGAAAAAACCAGAAAGAGGCAAATAAATCCGTTAAATTCCTTAGAGAATTTGTTGGCGAACTTATCTTCTCTTCCACCAGATAGCGCCGCCAATTCCCAGTCCGAGTAAAGGCCAAATTAGCCAAGCTAACACCAGCAATCCTACTTGGATGGTCGTCATGTTAATACGGCGGTTGGTAGCTTTTTTCGGGCTGATAGAAAAGCTTTGCTGGTCTGGTTTACTCAACCAACTGACTGAATTGAGAAACACGTCGCTATTGAGTTGTTGGTCAAACCAACCGTTAGTCACAAATTGAGATGTACCAATTATTACCATTCGCGATGTTTTTCTAGGAGTTGAAGGCGCGGAAGGAGTTGCGGTTGGACTGGGAGATGCTGTGGGAGATGCTGCGGGTGTTGGTGTTGGCGAACTTTCTGCCGATTCTGTGGGAGATGCTGTGGGAGATGCTGCCGGTGTTGGCGAAGTCGTCGGTAATGCTGGAGGCGTAGCTTCTTGCGAGACAATCACTGAATAGCTGATTGGGGAAGCTGTTGGGGAAGTTGTCGGCGATGGCGAAGTTGTCGGCGATGGCGAAGTTGTCGGCGATGGCGAAGTTGTCGGCGATGGCGAAGTTGTCGGCGACGGTGAATCTGTCGGCGATGGGGAATCTGTCGGCGACGGTGAATCTGTCGGCGATGGTGAATCTGTCGGTGATGCTTGGGGTGAAGGCGAGAGCGAAGTTGTCGGTGATGCTTGGGGTGAAGGCGAGGGCGAAGTTGGTGTTGGTGAAGGGGAGGGCTTTAAGGGAGTGCTGTCAGTGGACGATCGAACTAAAGCTACACCTAATAATAGCGGGCCTTGTCGATCGGTCTTCTGATCGAACTCCAATTTCTTAGTCGTCAAATCGCTTTCCGCCCAACTTTCCTGACTCGTCCAAATCAGCGGTTTTTCCTCTATCCCTTCTACGGGCGAGGTTTCCAAAGCACGCGCAAATGGATAAAATGAAATACCGGTGCCAAAACTTTGAGTAATAGGATGTTCGCCGTAGCGCCTGACTGTCGGAACCGTAGGGCCCAGGCCAAATCTTTGACCAGTGCCCGAAGCATCGATGGCCAAACGGGCGTCTAGTTTGACGCCCCATTCTTGCAGAAATTTGTCCAATCCCGTATCAATTGCCGGGTCTACCATTAACAATAAACTGCCGCCGCGATCGAGATAAGCTCTTAGTGCTTTAATTTCTGTATCGGAAAACGGTTTGTCCGGCCCGGGAACGATTAAAGCATCTGCATCTTCTGGCACTTCTTTGCGTTCGGTCAAATTCAGTGTTTGGGCGTTGTAGTATTTATCTTTCAGAGCTTTTTCAGCTTGCTGAATTCCGCCTTGACCTTCCTGTAGCGGGCGGGATCCTTTGCCTTGCAAAAAGTAAACTGTAGCAACGCGAGTGCTCAGGATTTCTTCTAAGCCATTGGTAAGTTTTATCTCTGAAAGACCTTGATTTGGGTCGCTACCAAAAGCAGTGCCACCTTTTTGCAATACCTGTTTTTTGTCGCCGGATTGCAGGTAAACTTCTCCGATGCTGGTAATACTAAATTCCCGCGCTTTTCCCGGTTGGGCCTGCGGGTCAACAAACTCGAATTGGAACTTGTCGCCTCCCTCGCGTTTGTAGCTTTGCAGCAATTCTTTAATTTGGGGGTTTTGGATGGGGTCAAATACCCAAACTTTGACTGTTTGTTGCAGGTTTCGCAGTATTTGTTGAGTCTGCGGGGCCAGGGTAAATTGTTGGCTTTCGGTTAAGTCGATGCGGACGGGATAGCGAACGGCTATGAAGTTAATTACTCCGAGAATCACAAAGACGGCGAGGGTGGCAATCAGGGCGTTGGTGCTGGCTTGAGTGGAACGCTGCCCCCAAAAGCTTTGTTCGTAACTCAAATATAGCAGCCAAAGTGCGATCGTCACTGCTCCGGCAATAACTAAACCGACTGTCAGGGGGTCCCATACTCCAGATACAAGTGCTGCTGTTACCCCCGCTGCGATGAGGAGGGGGCCCAGCAAAAAAACATATTTCCAATTTTTTTTGCTAATTTTCATAATGTAAATATTGAGTGAGAAAATTCCGCTTCGAGGATGTTATTCTATATCGCATTAGCCTGCAACCATGCTGTTAAATCTGACTGATGGTTGAAATCCAGCACGGCATCTCCTAGTGCTTCTAATTCCTCTACCCCTAATTCACGGATGCAGTTTTCAGTTTCCGGTTGTATTGTGCCTAAGCGCTTCACTAGCTGACGCAATATTAACGAGAGTTGAGCAGCTTTTGTCACCTGTTCTCTTGCTACATCTATGGCAATCTGCTGGTCTTGAATCCACAGTTCTTGCTTCTGCAATTCATTTAATTCTTCCTGAGTGAAGTTGTCCTCGCTGGCAATGCTAAAAGCTTTCTGAATTTCTGGAACTGCCCTCAATGTTTCTGGTACTGTCTCCAGAGTGCTGGTATTTTCTAGAAAGTAAATCCATTGATCAGCGGCTGTTTCTAATTCTGCTAATCCCTTGCTAAATTTTGGCAGTTCGATAAATACTAATTCTATTTCAGTATCTGGACACTCAAACTGTTGCTCTTTTTCTTGAAAAACAAACTTTGACATAAATTCCGGCTGATTTTCAAACATTTCAAAGTCGGCAATTTTCAAGGAAATTACTGTTTTTAGTCTTTCGTAGCGTTCTTTCCCTGTTAATTGCTGGCTGTAGCTTTTGGCAGCATTGTACAAAACTCTGTTTCCAAAGGAAGGCACGTTGATCAGTTGAATTTCAACTAGGGCGATTCTACCGCCGTTAATTGTGGCTTTGACATCTAGGTGTGTGTCTTGGGTTGCCAGAGTTGGAGGTTCTGGTTGGGAGTCGATTATTTCTAAGTCTTCGATGACCGGCTGGGCTTCATAAAGGATGGCGTTTAAAAAATTAATCAGGATGTCTTTGCTGTCGCTGGAACCGAATATTTTTTTGAACGCAAAGTCGATTTTGGGATTAATAAATCTCATTCTTTCAAGTAATTAGTGGAATAACTAACATTAATTGGGAATTGGGAACTGGGAATTGGGAATTGGGAATTGGGGATTGGGAATTGGTGGTGTTTACTTTAATGTGCAACTCTCCAAATCTCCTACTTTCCCACTCTTTCCTCTTTATTCACCGAAGCCTTCCCTGATGCTTTTAGGAACGCTGATATCGCAGCGCATCGATGGATTGGGCGGTCAGAAATACTCCTAAAATGATGTAACTGGCAAACATAATTAAACTGCTGGTATCGAAAACTCCCTTGACAAGATTGGTGTAATTTGTTAAGAGCGACAAATGTCCTAATGCTGTGCCGAAGGGGCCACCGATACTGACGGCGACTGCATCGATCACCCAGAGAAATAATACTAGAGTGAAGGTGAGGATGGCGGATAAAATTGTGCTGTCGGTGAGGGAGGAAATAAACATTCCGAGGGACAATACTCCTGCTGCTAGTAAGATTAAGCCGGCGTGTCCTAGCAGAAGAACTCCGGGGGGTACGGGTGGGGTTGAGGAACTGAGGGCGATCGCCTCGCAGAACAGCAGAGGCAGCAACATTGTGGTATAAAATGTTAAAACTCCCAGGAGTTTGCCGGTAGCAACTGCCCAGTTTGTTAAGGGCGATGTGGCTAATAGTTCTAAGGTGCCGCGTTTGCGTTCTTCTGCGTAAAGTCCCATTGAGAGTGCGGGTAGTACGAACAAGGAAAGGGAACCCATGATTCGCAGAAAGAGTTGCAGGAATTCGTAGGCTACGTCGATGGGAGGTTCGGTAATTCCCATTTGGTCTCGCTGGCCGATTTGGGGAATTAACCCGTCGGGGGCGAGGAGGATAGCTATTAAAAAGTAGCCGGTGATTAGCCAAAAGACTGCTGCGATGGCATAGGCTAATGGCGAGGCAAAATAGCTTTGTAGTTCTTTGCGGTAAATTGCGATAATATTACTAAGCATTACTAACCTTTAGGAATGGGAATGGGTAATTGGCCATTGGTAATTGGTTCATTCTGAGTCGCCTGCGGGTGGTGTTTCGCTGCCGTCGCTATCCTGTTGCTTTCTTTCTATTTGTCGCTTTCTGGTAATAGGTGGCTGTTCTGGTCGAGAATCGCTAGTTGGTTGTGGCTTTTTTTTAAGTGGCCGTTTTTTTACAACTGGTTCGGATTCTGGTTGAGAATGTTCGCTCGACTTTGGTGAATCTAGAATCGGTTCGGATTCTGGTTGAGAATGTTCGCTCGACTTTGGTGAATCTACAATCGATTCGGATTCTGGTTGAGAACGTTCGATCAACTTTTGCGCATCTAAAATCGGTTCGGGTTCTGGTTGAGAAGGTTGGCTCGACTTTGGTGTTTCTGAAAATTCGAGATTTTCGACAACCGGTTCTGGTTGAGAAGGTTGGTTCGACTTTGGTGTTTCTGAAAATTCGAGATTTTCGACAACCGGTTCTGGTTGAGAAGGTTGGTTCGACTTTGGTGTTTCTGAAAATTCGAGATTTTCGACAACCGGTTCTGGTTGAGAAGGTTGGTTCGACTTTGGTGTTTCTGAAAATTCGAGATTTTCGACAACCGGTTCTGGTTGAGAAGGTTGGTTCGACTTTGGTGTT
>NZ_JAUBQH010000056.1:0-46133 GCF_036701145.1 Microcoleus sp. Pol17C6 | reverse complement strand
GATTATATATCAAGTGGGAAGAGATGATAATTATCGCCTATTATACTGATGATCGGTAAAAAAGTCATTCTGGGGTCCACGAGTATTTATACTCATCGCAAAAGTGACACGCTCCCGGTCTTCCCTCCCTAGCCCTCTGTATATTGTTGCTCTTCCTACTTTAAACAGGGCGGCGGCTTTGGTTATACCCCCTCCATTTTCCACAGAATTCACTACTCTTTTTCTCAAATCTAGACTGTATGCCATTTTTCGGCTCCGAGTTAACAATTTTTCTTGATTTTACATCATCTTGCATTTGTCTCACATTTATTTGAAATGACTATATATCGAGGACGTTGGAGTGTTGAAACTCTATTTAAAATCGTAACTAAGAACTTTGAGGGCGAAATTCAAACCTTGGGTTATCTGAAAGCTGCTTTATTTTATTTTTGCCTCGCTTTGGTTTCTTACAATATTTTAGCTGTTGTCCGAAGAACTCTCGGCAGTGTACATGGTGTCGGTAAAATTGAGTCGAGTCTTTCAGAATTATACTTGGTTGATGAAATTCAAGGCACTTATCGAGGAATGACTATAGCCTGTGAACCTGATCATTGGTCATTTATCCAGGCTTGGTCTCTATCTCAATTAGCTGATTTTTTGTTGGATTTGGTTGGCTACCCGAGTGAATTTGAAGTCTTTCCTGAAGCAGCCACGCTCCCCCAAAAAGAAGAAACCCCCGGGGAATTGTGAACTCACGTCATCGTCATCTTTCTACAGCAAGGCTTTTAGACCAGGCTCGGCAGTCACCTTGACAGGGCTAGTTTGCGATCGCTTATTCAGCAAGCCCTAAATAAGGATTTGTCAAGGGATCGACAGATGCGATGCTCAAGCTCGCTCCTTCACCAGAATTGCTGCAGAGTAGGGGTTGTGCGGGACGGGAACGAGTCCAGCAGCATTTTGATTGGGAACGCAAAGTCGATCGAATACTTGAAATTTATCAACAAACGATCGACGATTGCTCGAAGCATTAGGTAGCCGACCATTAAAGCAAAAAGCAGCAGCTTTCAACCTGAAAGCTGCTGCTTGGGGGTGCTAAAAAAGTATGTGGCGGTTCAAAGACCCCCCTCTACCTCCTAGCTATCGAAAAACGGGTTAACCCGTTTGTGTGGTTAACCCGCGAGCTTGGAAACCTGCAGATCAATTAGTTTTGCACTACCAGCTTAACGTTGGCATTTTGCAAACCGCGCTGCTTGACTGCGGCCAAGGTCTTGTTAACTGCGTACTTCTGGTTGATGGAGTTGATTAACTCAGTTTGATTGTGTTTTTTGGCGACGCCCCAGAGGTCGGCAATCAGGTCAAAGGAACCATCGCTATTGCGAGACCAACCTAGGTCATATTCGCCTTCGAGAATCGCCACGATGTCGGAGCGAACGCGCTGACCGTTATAGCCACGAACATCAGCTTCTGACTTGACTGAAATGCCCAAGTCGCGCAGTGAAGCTTTCAGGATTTCGGCATCGGTGATTTTGGTACGCAGAGTGCTAAAGTGAGACATTGGATTTCCTCCTAATAAAACTGAGAGAGAAACAACAACGGTCTGGATTTAACGGTGCCGCTGGGCGGCTCTTCAATCGAACTGCTAGCTGTTGCTAGCCTTTGCTCCTGTTTGGACCAGGAGAAAGCTTTTAGAATTCCATTCGCTGGTATTCAGCGACGGAAGACGCAGCGGGCCGTGCACGCTGTCTAGCCCAATCTCGAAGGGCGGTGACCTGTTCGGTCATTGTTTTAGACAGTGGCATTGTAGATTTAATGGCCGCGATGATGTCTAGCTGCGTAAACTCTCGATCTTGAGCGAAGGCTTCGTACATTGCGGCTACTAGCGCTTGCTCAATCTCTGCACCTGAAAAGCCCTCGGAAACATTGGAAAGTTGCTCTAAATCGAAGCGAGTAATTTCCCGACGCCGCTTTGACAGGTGAATCTTAAATATATCTTGGCGTTCTTCTTTGGTAGGCAGATCAACAAAGAAGAGTTCGTCGAATCGGCCTTTCCTCAAGAATTCTCCCGGCAACCGCTCGATTCGGTTGGCTGTTGCCATTACGAAGACTGGGGAAGTCTTTTCTTGCATCCAAGTGAGGAAGGAACCGAAAATCCGGCTGGAGGTGCCTCCGTCTGAGTCGGCCGAACCAGTGCCTCCTGCAAAGGCTTTGTCTAGTTCGTCGATGAAAAGGAGGGCTGGAGAGATGGATTCTGCGGTTTTGAGGGCATTGCGGAGGTTGGCTTCCGATCGACCCACCATCGAACCGTCGTAGACTCTACCCATATCTAGCCTCAGCAGGGGCAGTCCCCACAGGCGGGAGGTGGTCTTGGCAATCAGCGATTTTCCGCATCCCGGTACGCCAAGAATTAACATCCCTTTTGGTTGGGGCAGACCGTATTCTCTTGCCCTCTCTGTAAAGGCGTTGGAACGCTGTCTCAGCCACCGCTTCAGCTCTTCTAAACCGCCGACTGCATCCAGGGTTTCGTCTTCTTCAATGAACTCTAGAATGCCGTTGCGCCGAATTAATTGCTTTTTCTCCGAAAGAACTATGTCTACTTCTTCTTCTGTGAGGCGCCCAGTCGAAACTTGGGCTTTGCGATAAACTTTTTCAGCTTCGTCCTTGGTCAATCCCAAGGCTGCTTTTAAAAGTTTTTCTCGCGCTTCTGTGGTAATGCGTCGCGATTTCGTTTGCTCCAACTGACCAGACAATACTTGGTTTAGTTCCTTCATGTCTGGCAACGCGAAGTCTAATACCACTACTTCCTTTTCTAGCTCGATCGGAATTTGCTGCAAAGGAGACATCAGTATAATTGTCTTTTGCGTTCCTTTGAAGTTGGCGATCGCATCGCGCAACCACCTCGTTACCGGAGGAGAATCTATAAAAGGATGTAAATCTTTGAAAATGTAGATGCTAGCGTTACTGTTGGGTTCTCGCTGCCTGATCACCCATTCAATTGCTGCCTCTGGCGAGACGGTGTTGTGTTGGGTGGTGGTGCGGGGTTGACCATACTCCACAATGCCGTGAGTTACAGTCCAGATAAATACTCGTCGCTGTGGTTTTGCTTGAGCTATTGTCGAAATTGCTTGCTCACACCGCTCTTCCTCGGATGTCACGAGGTAGATCAGAGGATATTGAGCTTGGATTAGAATACTGATCTCTTCTTGCATAGTCCTCGACCCACTAGAGACGGTGCTATCTTTGCTGAATCTCACTGCTGCCCTGGGCCCTGTTACTGAAAATTTCAGTTTTAGCTTTTTGGGGAAGCAAGGCATTCTTAGCAGGGAACCAATTCTTCCTCTCCCGGTTTGGCCGTGCTGGCACTGACGCCCGACACCTGCTTTACTGGAAGATCCTGTTCAGCCAATACGCTCGGCTGACTTGTTACGGAGGCCAGTTCTCCATCTCGCATTACTACTGAACCCGTGCATTCTGGACAGTTGTATACCCGATGGGTTTGTCCGTAGGAGGCTTCTACTTCGTCAACCAGTTCGGGATTTCCTAGGTAGAAGACAATTGCCCTTTCTGCAATTGATGACATCGGTTCAGTTTCGACTGCGGCTCGGATTTTGAGCTGGCGATGCAGTTCTGGTGGAAGATACAATGTAACTTTTTGCTTTTCTTGCATATGACAGTGAATTGACTTACCCGGGTATGTATATCAGATTAGCCGCTTAATTCTTTGCTGTCAAGCCTCTATGCAGCTTTAGCGTCATCTTGTAATATTTCGTTACATTTGAGGTAAATGTGGGTCTGTTAACAACGAAAAAGTTAGGGGTGTAGCTGATGAGGCCGAGGTACTGCGGCAGGTAGGGTAGCGTCAAGGACGATCGACCAACTATAAATATGAACAATAGATATATAGGAGTAGGGCCAACAAATTCTTTGAGCCGCCATCTGGGGTAAGGTGCGTCATAAACACCCAGCCAGCTCATGAGGTTACTAACTTTGGGCGCTTTTATTTTGAAACCAAACTCCCCCAAGCAGTTTTTATAGCTTTAAGTGTGCAAAATCCGAACGTGAAATAACCGTTTTCGGCTTTTTATCGGGATCAGATTTAACAAACCTTGACAGCGCTAGCGCTCAGCACCCTATGGTTAGACTTTTTGGATGACATTGTGTAAGGTGTTACGCACTTAATTTTTTTGCCCAAATGCTCGCTACAAGGACTCTAGGGTGCTAAATATTAAATTTAGATGGGTGTCAGCTTATCTTTAATAGGGCAGTGCTGGGTAATATATACTTGGATGCGGACCTGCTAACCTGAAATTTTTAATTTTAGATATCAAAGAATTGACTGATGGATTTAGATCAACAGATTCAAGCATTGATCGAAAAAGCTCCGCCCGACGGTTCGACGCCACAAATCTTAAAGGCGATCACCCCGGCACTGGTGTTAATTGCCCAACAGCTACAGCACCTCGAATACTCGATCCTGCAAGCGGTAGACCAAAGTTGGGCGATCGTGGTTTTGAGCAATCTCAAGCAACCGGGACGGGAGAAGAGGGTGATTTATGCTTGGAATAATCTTAAAGATGCGTCGCAGGCTGCGGCGGCTGGGGGCGATCGCCTCAGACCCGTGCTTTTGCCTGTCACTCACATTTTATTTCAGATGATAGCTCTGGAAGGTCTTGACAGCATTGTTTTTTTTGAAAGTCCCGGCAATCAGGAAGTCGGGACGGAAATCCCTCGCGAGCAAGTACAGAGTTTAATTAACGTTTACTTGCAACAGTATCGATCGGCTCCACCGCCGGATATTGCCTAAACAACTGAATTTTCTATTAATTGGTAACAGGGCATTAGGCATTGGGAATTACCCATTACCAATTCCCCATTACCAATAAAGTGTAACTTTTTAACCTCTAATAAAGTCTGCTCAAAACGTATTCAGCCAAATCAATCAAAGCTTGACGGGACTCTGAATGGGGCAGCGCAGCTAAATATTCGACGGCTTTCTGTGCGTGATTTGTGGCTAGTTCTCGCGATCGCTCTATGCCTTTAGAATCTTCTACCAGTGCCAGGGCCTGCTCTATATCTCCTTCTTGGGCAAATTCGCGTTCTATGAGAACTTCCAAGTAAGGTTTTTCTTCTAGGGCGAATAGTGCGGGTGCTGTCAGATTACCGCTTCTGAGATCCGAGCCTGCAGGTTTCCCCAAAGTTTCCGTTGAAGCGGTGAAATCTAATATATCATCTACTATTTGGAATGCCAAACCAATGTTCCGACCGTAGTTGTACAAATCGTCTGCTATTTCCGCTGAAACCTCGCTCAAACAGCCCGCTGCTTTGGAACTGTTGGCAATTAAAGACGCTGTTTTGTAATAACTTTTTTCCAGGTACGCTTCGATCGACAAGCTGGTGTCAAATCCATTGAGTCCCTGTTGAATTTCCCCCTCAGCTAAATCCATAATCACTTCTGAAAGCAGTTTGACTACTGGCAGGTTGTCGAGATTTGCCAAATGCCAGGAAGATTGAGCAAACAGAAAGTCTCCCGCCAATACTGCCACTCGGTTGTTAAACCGACTGTGAACCGTCGGCACTCCCCGCCGCAGATCCGACTCGTCCACCACGTCGTCGTGTACGAGACTAGCTGTGTGGATCATTTCCGTGATTTCAGCGAGGCGGCGGTGTTTTTCCGTGATTTCCCGATCGGGCATAGTCGCCTTGGCCATCAACAGAACGATTGCGGGTCTCACTCGTTTTCCCTTTGTGCCGAATAAGTATTCTGCAGCCGCGTACAAGATGGGATGACGGGCACCCACTAACTGTTTTAAGTTTTCTGTCAACAGTCGCAGGTCTTCTTCAACCGAGGAAAATAGGAGAGTGCTAGAGATCATGGATACGCCGACTCAAGCCGTAAAGTAACAAAATTTTACAAATCATATCTTTATTTTAAGGTAATTCTCTGCAATAGAAAAGAAAAATCTAGGCGATCGGCAGTTATTTGTCATCTGCCACCCGATGGAAGTCACCCGCCTGCCACAGGCGAGTAGCCGGCTGCCAGAGGGGTTGCCCCTATTGTATCGAATTGTTAAGGACACTGCCAAAAAATCTCTAAATCCCAGAAACCCTGTGTTATTATGGGTATTAAGGATTTAAACAATTCTATACATTAAGTACAGCCAGACTGGCAGGTAGCTTGTAGGTGCCTGTAAGAGTTTCGTAGAGCCAGCCTTGTTAGTCGATCGCAGCCAAAATTTCTGGGACAGATTTTTAGTTCCTCGCGGCTAAAAGTTTTCAGAAGTTAAGAGTAGCGCATCTTATGTGCACGGTAGCTCAAAGCAGCTAAAGTGGATGGTTTTAGGCTGTTTAAGCATCTGTAAAGCAGTAAATCATTATTGATGACCGGGAACGCCTAAATGTTCCCGTAGGCTTGATATGGAAAAACAGCCTTCAGAACCAAGGCATGGTCTTGCGTGCTGACTTAATGTAGTAGGTCTTGAACTTGTCCTGCTCCTCCTCGTCCTTGACTTTTGGTTCTAACTATGATTTATCGCGATATTCCTCTAATTATTCCCATTCTGGCCGCCGGCTATGTAATGACTATTTATGTAGTGCTGATGTTGGCCGAACGCAGCGCTAAAATCACTCGATTGGGCGAGTAGTGCATTGCTGGGCAGCCGAAGTCGGCAGCAGCGCCCTCGCTTCACCCTTGAGAACTCGGAATACTCAATAATAACCCTGCCTTGAATGCTTGCGCGCAAAGGCAGGGTTATTATTTACAATTGCGGGCACTGTGATTTTCTGGGCTGCTAGTTACTGCAACACATAGCTACAGTTATCGATGTTCAATGCCAACAGCCTCTGAGGCAGGATATTATATTTAGTAGCAGCTTGTATCGCTCACAGCAAGTTTCATCTCAGGGAAAGCAGGCCCATGTTCCGAGAAAGCTATTAAATTATTATCAAAAATGCTGAGTTTGAAGTTGTCGGTTCTGGTGCCAAAAAACGCAATATTTCTATTTTTTAGGACAATAACTTACAGAAATAAAACGCGAAATTTCTGAATCTATCAACCTGCTTTTTAAACAGAAAAAATCACGAAAATTGCACGGCAATCACCGATTTCATCAAAGCGTGATTAAATGGCTGATTCAGCCAGATAGTCTCTGTCATTTATTTACAGATTATCAATAAGATAATTTGCTAGGGAGAGACACACAAGTAATTTTTAATTTCACAAATATTCTCAATATAACTGTATGGTATAAAAGTAAGTGCCACTATTAATGACCCCCTTAAAAATCTATTAACTTTTGATTAAAAAAACTAAAACCAGAGTAAGAGTTGTCAGAAATTCTCAAGCTACACTGCCTAAATTGTTGTGTAATCCAGACGAACTCAAACAAGTTTCCCTAAATATGATGCAGAATGGTTTATCAATAGTCTGGACACTTTTTCTATGGCCCAATGGCTTATTCTCGCTTGACTTTGAGGCGAGCGTGGATAATTAAATCAATGTCACCTATACCCGTGACTTGCATTTAATTCGACTTTTTTATGATGCTTGCCCTGTAAGGCTTGTAGTATCGTTCCAAAAACTGTCCGGAGTATTGGTTTATAAGCGATAGAGAATTGCCGACTTTTAAAAGTAGAGGTGAGAGCAGAAAATCAGAGCCTGCTCGTCAGTGGCAAGTGAATTACCCGGGAATTTGGCCACAAATATGTGCTCCGTTCTTTACCACAAAACCCGCCGACGAAGGCAGGGACTGGGGACGGGAGATTGTTAAAAAAAGTGTGGAAAAACATTCGGGTAAAATAGAAGTAACATCAGTTATCGGTCAAAGGACGTGTATGGTGTTAATTCCGATCGCCGTTTAGCGGGATTGCACTAAAAATCCTACCAATGCGCGACTACAATGCAACTTTAGACCGATGTCAATTATCGATTGCGGTGAGCGTACCGCGAGTGTAAAATTTGAAATCTAAAATGTTATTAAGTGGCGGTTCCGCCTGCATATATTCCCCTTGATTTGCCCATGTCAACAACAGTTTCTGATACCCAAAGCTTGCTAGAACAGGCGATCGACCCCAAACCACCGGTGCTACCTCCAGACACACCCTTGAAAGTCGCAATTGCTGCCATGACTCAGGCGAGTGCCAGTTGCATTTTAATCGCGTTTGAGCAGCAATTGCTCGGAATTTTTACAGAACGCGATGTTGTGAAAATAACTGCTAGCGAAATACCGCTAGCAGGGGTGGCAATTTCTGAGGTGATGACTGAAAACCCGATCGCTATTTCCCTCGATCAAGCGGGAAATATCTTCAAGGTATTGAGCATATTGCGATCGAAAAGAATCCGTCATTTACCCCTCCTAGACGAAGGTGGCAACTTGCTAGGCGCTATCACCTGCGAAAGCATCCGTCAAATCCTCAAACCGGCCGACTTGCTGAAAATGTGGCGCGCCGAAGAAATTATGACCACACAAGTAATAGTTACTTCAAGCAGCGCCTCAGTTTTAGAAGTCGCAAAACAGATGAGAAGCCAGCGCAAAAGCTGCATAGTCATTTGCACTGACAGCGACAACAAAAATCAGAAACCTGTGGGCATAATTACAGAACGCGACATTGTTAAATTCCAAGCTTCTGGACTAGATTTTGCACGTACTCCCATCACCGCCAGGATGAGTTTTCCGCTGATACCGTTGCAGGTAAAAGCCACCTTGTGGCAGGCTCACCAGTTAATGCAGCAGCACAGCATCCGGCGCTTAGTGGTGGTGGACGAGGAAGGATTTTTAGCCGGAATTGTGACTGAAATTAGCCTGCTGCAGGCTTTAGATCCGGTAGAAATGCACGCAAATGTCGAGCTTTTGCAGGAAACAGTTGCCGACAAAATTCAGGAGTTGAACAAAATGAACGAAGAATTGCAAAAAGAAGCGTTGCGGAGAACAGAAGTCGAAGAAAAATTGCGAATTTTAAATGATAATTTGGAAGAACAAATAAAACAGCGAACTTTAGAATTAATTAATGCCAACAGTCAGTTAAAAAAGGAAATACAAGACCGCACCACGGCTGAAGCTGAAGTTCGCCGCCTCAACACCGAACTCGAACAGCGAGTTCTAGACCGCACGGTTCAACTAGCAGCCAGTAACGAAGAATTGCAGCAACAAGTTAGTGGTCGGAAACTGCTAGAAGAAAAATTGCACTTTTCTGAAAGGAAAGTCCGCGCCGTTTTTGAAGCAATGACCGACATAGTTCTCGTGCTAGACAGTCAGCGGAACATAGAAATTTTGCCAACGAATGTGGCAGCGGTGTCTGAGCCTGATTGCGATATAGTCAGCTTGACTATAGAACATTTTCTTGACGATAACAACCCGGATGATTGGTGGGTGTTAGTTCAGCAAGTTTTAGAGACCGAACAAACTATCAATTTTGACTACAGCTTAACAGTTTGTGATCGCGAAATTTGGTTTTCTGCCTGCATTTCTCTATTCTCAAAAGATGCAGTCATTTGGGTTGCCCGCAACATCAACGCCCGCAAAATAGCCGAGTCAGCTCTCTGCCAAAAAAATGCAGAGTTATCTCATACCTTAGAAGAACTGAAGCGGACTCAAAAAGAACTTATTCAATCTGAAAAAATGGCAGCCCTCGGACAGTTAATTGCCGGAGTTGCTCATGAAATCAATTCTCCTTTAGGGGCGATTCGCTCTTCTGTGCAGAACATCGCCGATTTCTGGACGGAACAGTTGCAGCAGTTGCCGATATTTTTTCAACAACTATCCCCGGAACGGCGGCAGGATTTCTTTGCTTTGCTACACAAGTCTAGCCAAGAAACAGATACATTATCTAGTAAAGAAAAACGTCAGTTAAAAAAACTTTTGCAGGGGCAATTAGAATCAGAAAAAATTGACGACGCCGCCAGTCTTGCCTGTACTTTATTAGATATCGGCATCGGTAATAATATAGAACCTTTTTTACCTTTATTGAAAGACAACCAAAGTCGAAACATTGTACAAACCGCCTACCAATTTGCTACGGTACAAAAAAGCACTAAAAATATTGCTACTGCTACAGATAGGGCCGCCAAAATCGTTTTTGCTTTAAAAAGCTACTCTCGTTATGACCAGTCGGGTTCCAAAGTAATCGCTAATATTACCGACGGTATTGATACTGTTTTAACGCTTTACCACTACCAAATCAAACACGGTGTGGAAGTAGTCAGAAACTATGGTACTAATTTGCCCTCTGTGCTATGCTATCCTGATGAACTCAATCAAGTTTGGACAAATTTGGTTCACAATGCTTTACAAGCGATGGGCAACAAAGGCGTGTTAAAAATTGATGTCAAACACCAAGCGAACGCAATATCAGTCAGTATTACCGACAGTGGTCCCGGCATCCCTCCAGAGATTATGCCGAGAATTTTTGAGCCGTTTTTCACAACTAAACCTCCAGGGGAAGGCAGCGGTTTGGGATTAGATATAGTTCAAAAAATTCTGGAAAAACACCAAGGTGAACTGCAAGTAGAAAGCGTGCCTGGCCAAACAAAATTTACTATATCCTTGCCCGTCGGAATCCCTTGATAGCAATAAAAAAAAGAGGAAAATGCCCCTATTTATAAAATTTAATAGCAGTAAAGTTTTATGTCTAAACCAGTAATTTTGTGCGTTGACGATGAAGTTGTGGTCTTAAATAGTTTAAAAATTCAACTTAAAAAAGAATTTGGGGATGCTTACCTCTATGAAGTAGCAGAAAATGCAGAGGAAGCTCTGGAAATTATGGAGGAAATTCAAAACGAAGATGAGAGTGATATTTTAGTCATAGTATCTGACTGGTTAATGCCAGGGATTAAAGGAGATGATTTTTTGATTATGGTTCACCACAAATATCCTAAAATTGTGAAAGTTATGCTGACCGGGCAAGCAGACGAAGTAGCAATAGCACGGGTGAAAGAGCAAGCAAACTTGCACCGTTGTTTGTACAAGCCGTGGGAACGCAAAGAATTAGTAGAAACTATAAAATCTGGTTTGACAAAAATATGAACAATAAACCTGTGATTATTTGTGTGGATGACGAACCAATAATTCTTGAAAGTTTGAAAATTGAGTTAAAAAAAACCCTGGGCGAAGAACACTTATTAGAAACCGCTGAAGGTGGCGAAGATGCTTTAGAGTTAATCGAGGAATTACTGGCAGAGGGGTGCGAAATCGTAGCAGTGATTTCCGACTATCTGATGCCGAATATCAAAGGGGACGAATTGCTCAAGCAGATTCACATAATTTCGCCAAAAACTATCAAAATTATGCTGACTGGGCAAGCAGACCTAGAAGCAGTGGCGAATACTATTAAATATGCTAAATTGTACCGATATATATCGAAGCCTTGGCAGTCAGAAGATTTGAAGTTGACGGTAAAAGAAGCGATTAACAGCTATTTTAGGGAGAAGCAATTAGCGCAACAAAATGCTCAACTCCAAAAGCTAAATCAAGAACTGGAAACTTTAGTCGAGGAGCGGACTGCACAACTGCGATTGTCTGAGGAAAAGTTTGCTAAAGCTTTTCGTTCTTCTCCCAATCCGATTACTATTACCAGATTTAATGACGGTCGTTATTTAGAAATTAATGAGGCTTTTTGCCAGACAATCGGTTATTCGGCTGCAGAAATTATCGATCGCACGGCGCTTGATTTGAATCTTTGGGAAAATATACAAGCCCGCGCCGAGTTGTTTAAAATGTTAGATGAAAAACAAATTATTCTCAACTACGAATTGGATTTTCGCACTAAAACAGGGGAAATCAGAACCGGGCTGCTGTCAGCAGAAATCATTGACATTCATGGCGAAACCTGCGTGATTTCTGTGATTCAAGATATTAGCGAGCGCAAATTAGCCGAAGAAAAACTCCGAGCTGTAGCGGCTTCTTTAGCAGCAGCGCAAAGAATCGCCCGTGTCGGTAATTGGGAATGCGATTTATCGGCCAACACAACTACTTGGTCGGAAGAATTATCTCGGATTTTTGGGCTCGATCCAACCCAGCCTGCGCCAACACTCACTGAGTTTTCGCAATACGTGCATCCCGACGATCGACAAAAGTGGCAAACAACGATCCACACTGCTATTGCTAGCGGGCAATCTTACAGTTTGGAATATCGAATTCTGCGCCCGGAACCGAAAATTGCTGCAGATAATTGCCCGTCACAAATAAGTGAAGCCGGCTTCATCCGCTACATTGAAGCCAGAGGAGAAGTAGTTGTCAACCAACAAGGTCAAGTGACAAAACTTTTCACAACTTTGATGGACATTACCCCACGCAAGCTGGCAGAAATAGCCCTTGCAGAGAGCGAAGAAAAATACCGTCATTTAGTTGAAACTTCCCAAGATATTATCTGGTCTTGCAATGCTCAAGGACACATTACTTTTGTCAACCAAGCAGTTAAACAAATATACGGTTACGAGCCTGAAGAAATGCTCGGCTGTTCTTTTAGCGATTTCTTAGCCCCAGGAGAAATAGACTGGAAATGGGAACTTCAGCAGCGCTTGCTGACGGGGAAAACTGTGTTTCAGTACGAAAATATAGTATTAGGAAAAGACGGCAGAAAGATTGATGTAAATACCAAGGCGATCGCGCGCATGGACGCTGAAGGAAACATCATCGGCACCACAGGCACTGCTAGCGATATTACCGAACGCAAACAAGCTGAAATAGTCCTGCAAAAAGCTAAAGAAGAAGCCGACAGAGCGAACAGGGCAAAAAGCGAATTTCTCTCGAATATGAGCCACGAATTGCGAACTCCCCTCAACGCAATTCTCGGTTTTAGCCAACTGCTAGCCCGCGACCCAGACCTCGATGCCGACCAACAGCAATACTTAGGAATTATTACCCAGAGCGGGGAACATTTGCTCGTTTTGATCAACAATATTCTGCAAATGTCAAAAATTGAAGTCGGGCTGGTGACACTTAATAACAGCACCTTCGACTTGCACAAAATGCTAACTAATACTGAAAATATGCTGAAGCTGCAAGCCGAGAAAAAAGGGTTGCAGTTAATTTTTGATTGCCCCCCAGATCTACCTCAATATATAGAAAGTGACGAAAGCAAATTGCGACAAGTCTTGATCAATGTTGTAGGGAATGCTATTAAATTTACTGCGGAAGGGGGTGTTAATGTGAGACTCAAACATGAGCTGCTAAGTAACAAAAATTCCCCCGAATTTCCTCCAAATGAAAGTTGCTGTTTGCTATTTGAAGTGGAAGACACTGGTTCAGGAATTTCTGCGGAAGAAATGGATAATTTGTTTAAACCTTTCGCACAAACAGAAAGCGGGAAAAAAGCTCAAGAAGGAACAGGTTTGGGCTTGCCAATCAGCAAGCAGTTCGTTAAGTTAATGGGAGGGAAGATGACGGTAACAAGCACCCTCGGTCGCGGCAGCATTTTTAGGTTTGATGTTAAAGTTTGGCTCCCTAATGCAGTGGAAATTCAGGTGGCTCAAACAGCTCGCCGAGTGGTGGGTCTGGAACCCGGACAGCCAGAATACCGGATTTTAGCTGTTGACGATCGCCTGGAAAGCCGCTTGCTGTTGGTCAGAATGCTGACATCGCTCGGCTTTGCGGTGCAGGAAGCTGAAAATGGCGTTCAAGCTGTGGAAATGTGGTCGAGTTGGGAACCTCATTTGATTTGGATGGATATGCGGATGCCGGTGATGGACGGTTACGAAGCTACTAAACAGATTAAAGCGCATTTGAAAGGTCAAGCAACGGTGATTATTGCTCTGACTGCAAGTGCTTTTGATGAGGAGCGATCGCTGATTTTGTCTGCTGGTTGCGATGATTTTGTAGCGAAGCCTTTTCGGGAGCAAGTGATTCTGGAAAAGATGGCTAAGTATCTGGGAGTCCGCTATGTTTACGATCGAGAAGCTTCGCTAACTTCTGATGCTGCGGTGTCCGCCGAGGTTTCCACGGCAACTGAAACGGCTGATTTGGCTTTTACGCTCAATACTTCATTTTTGGAAGCTATGCCTGCTGAATGGATTGATGAATTGTATTCTGCGGCGGATGCGGTTGATAACGAGGAGATTTTTCGGCTGTTGTCGATTCCTCCTATTAATGCGAGTTTCCGCAGCGCGATCGCCGATTTGGCGAATAACTTCCGGTGCGATCGGATTCTCGATTTGATTGACGAGTTTAGAAATTGTTGAAGGATGAAATAACAAGGGATAATAGGGGCAGGTTCAGGATTATTGATGATGTAGGTCGATCGCCTATTTCTAAACTCGCCTGCGGCCGATAGACTAATTTACTTGTAGGCCAGCTCCACACCTTCGTAATCATCAGTCATTCCTCATTCTTTAAGGTCAAATCTCAAATCTTAACTAGGATAAGTTCTGTAAATATAAAAGGAGTTGATTGAGGAGGGAGTGCTATAATGATGATTTAACCAGTTTTCATAATTTCACCACTTCTTAAATCAACACAAAATAGCGCTCGATGACCAACAATCAAATAGAAGAAAATAAAGGCAACATATTAATTGTTGACGATACTCCAGAAAATTTGCAAGTTTTATCAGCAACGCTGTCCGATCGGGGCTACAAAGTCCGCGGCGTAATTAACGGCAAAATGGCAATCAGGGCCGCGCGCTCTGGTTCTCCCGATTTGATTTTGCTCGACATCAAAATGCCCGAAATGGACGGCTACGAAGTCTGCACACAGCTCAAGGAAGATCCGAAGACATCCGACATTCCCGTTATTTTTATCAGCGCTTTAGATGAAGTATTGGACAAACTAACCGCCTTTCAAGTGGGAGGGGTTGATTATGTCACAAAACCGTTTCATGTAGCAGAAGTTTTAGCGCGAATCGAACACCAACTGACTATCCAGAGACTGAAAAAACAATTGCTCGATCGCAATAAAGAACTGCAAGAAGAAATAATAGAACGCAAAAAAGCCGAAGAAGCAGCGGCCGCTGCTTCGCTAGCAAAAAGTCAATTCGTTGCCAACATGAGCCACGAATTGCGGACTCCCCTGAACGCCATCCTGGGTTTTACCCAAGTCATGAGCCGCGACTCTTTGCTCAGCCACGAAAATCTCGAAAATCTCCGAATTATTAATCGCAGCGGTCAACATTTGCTGGAACTAATTAACGATGTTTTAGACTTGTCGAAAATAGAAGCAGGGATAATTGGCTTAGATCAACGCAGCTTTGACCTTTATCAACTCCTCGACACTCTCGAAGAAATGTTTCAAATCAAAGCTGAAACAAAAAAACTGCAACTGAGATTTTCCGTCCAGGCAAATGTTCCCCAATATATAAAAACTGACGAAAAAAAGCTGCGCGTTTGCTTAATTAACCTGCTGGCAAATGCCATGAAATTCACTCACGACGGGGGCCGTATTTGGCTGCGCGTGAGCGTGGAAAGCAACCAGTCACAGCCTGCAGAATCGGAAATTCATCCTAACTCTACCTCAGTCGAGCCATTGTTAATTTTGTTTGAAGTTGAAGATACGGGTGTTGGCATAGCAACAGCAGAAATTGATACTTTATTTGATGCTTTCGTGCAAACACAAGTCGGGAGAAAAGCTGCTGATGGTACGGGATTGGGTTTGACAATTACTAAAAAATATGTGCAGATAATGGGTGGGGATATTTGGGTTAAAAGTGTTTTAGGTGAGGGAACCAGTTTTAAATTTAATATCCGAGTATTTGCCGCTATTTCGTCTGAAATAACAATGGCGACATTGCAGCGGGTGATCGGACTAGAAGCAGATCAACCGGTTTATCGGATTTTAGCAGTTGACGACAATCAAGAAAATCGGCTGCTGCTGGTTAAAATGTTGCAACCAATTGGTTTTGAAGTCCGAGAAGCGGAAAATGGCTACCAAGCGGTTGAACTTTGGGAAACTTGGCAGCCTCATTTAATTTGGCTGGATACGCGAATGCCAGTAATGGACGGTTTTGAAGCTGTCCGAAAAATTAGAGCGAAAGAGAAACAAACTCAGTGGCGAACTATAATTATTGCTCTGACTGCTAGCACTTTTGAGGAAAAAAAAGGCGAAATTATCGCCGCAGGTTGCGACGATTTTGTGCGGAAACCTTTTCAAGAACAAATCCTTTTTGATAAGATGGCTTGCTACTTGGGAGTGCGCTATCTTTATCAAGAGTTGCCCCGACTCCCTATCGGGGCTTTACGGCGTTATTCTGTGAACGAAAAACCCGATTCATTTTTCGGAGGGCTGCTGGATCAGATGCCTCAAAGCTGGGTGAAGGAACTCTATGACGCAGCTAATGATGTTAATGAAGAGCTGGCGATTCAACTTGTCGATCGCATCTGGGAAAGTCATCCAACTTTAGCTGAGGCTTTAAAAGATTTGCTTGCCGATTACCGACTCGACAAGATAATGGATTTAACTCAATCGAGTTTAAAATAAATGGATAATAGCGAAATTAAAGTATTGGTGGTTGATGACCAACCAAGCAATCTGCGGTTCTTATCCAAACTGCTAACCTCCCAGGGGTATCAAGTTTATCGAGCTATTTGCGGTCAACTGGCGTTGAATGTTGCGAGCACCCATTGCCCCGATTTAATTTTGCTCGACATTAGAATGCCGGAAATGAACGGTTATGAAGTTTGTCGGAGACTGAAAGCGACACCAGAAACTGAACAAATTCCGGTAATTTTTTTAAGCGTATTAGATGAAATGAACGATAAACTACAAGCTTTTCGAGTAGGAGGCGCCGATTATATTACTAAACCATTTCAAGTAGAAGAAGTTTTAGCGCGCATCGACAAGCAAGTCCGATTGCAAAAACTGCAACAGCAATTAAAAGAACAAAATTATCAACTGCAACAGTCACAGTCGCTGCTTGCTAGCATATTAAATAGTTCCTTAGACTGTGTGGTGGCTTATTCTGCTGTCCGCAACAGTGAGGAAAATATTGTAGATTTCCAGTGGCTCTTAATCAACCCTGCCGCTGAGAAATTTTATGGTCTGCTATTACATGAGATAGTTGGCAAGAATTTGTTAGCCAAAGTTTCCCAGGTTAGCAATAAAAGGTTATTTGATTTGTATGTTTCTGTAGTAGAAACAGGAGAAACTGTAGACCAAGAATTTTATTACGAACAGGAGGGAGATACAATTGTTTGGCTGCACATTGTGGCGGTCAAATTAAATGATGGTCTGGCAGTAACATTTCGTAACATTAGCGAGCGCAAACGAGCAGAAATTGCCCTACGAGACAGCGAAGAACGCTTCCGCGCGATATTCGAGCAAGCTGCGGTCGGCATAGCTAAAACCGCGCTTTGTGGTAAATTTATGCGGGTAAATCCCGGCTTTTGTCAAATTGTCCGTTATGGACAATCCGAATTGTTACAGCAAAATTGGGAGGCAATTACTCACCCAGATGACAGAGAAGCGGACAGAGAATACCTGCGCTCGCTGTTATCCGGGCAGATTCAAACTTTTTCTGTCGAAAAGCGTTTGCTATGCAAAGATGAGGCAGTGCGCTGGGCAAATGTTACTGTTTCGGCAATGCGCGATGTCAAGGGGACGCTGCAGTATTTGATTTGTGCGATCGAGGATATTTCCGAACGCAAGCTGGTACAAGAATTACTGCAAGAGAGTTTAGACACTCAAACCCGCTACGCTCAAGAATTAACTCGTTCTAATGCCGAACTAGAACAGTTTGCTTACGTGGCTTCTCACGATTTGCAAGCGCCTTTGAGCACGATTGCTGGCTACGCTCAACTATTAGAAAAACGCTTTCCCAACCAACTTGATGCCCAAGGGAATAAATTTATCCGCAATATTGTTCATTCTTGCGAGCGGATGCAGGCGCTGATTGATGACTTGCTGGAGTATTCGCGGGTCGGTCGCAGTCAGAAACCTTTTGAGATGATAGATTGCAATCGGGTTTTTGAGGATGCTTGTGCTAATTTGCATTTGGCCATCCGCGAGAATCAAGCTTCAGTGACTAGGGGGAATTTGCCAAGGATAAAAGGTGACTCTTTTCAACTGCTGCAACTGTTTCAAAATTTAATTGGTAACGCCATTAAGTACCGCAGCAGTGAGGCGCCGGTGGTGCAGGTGGACGCTTCGCATCAGGGGGATAGCTGGGTGTTTTCAGTGCAGGATAATGGTATTGGGATTGCCTCACAGTACCATCCGCGAATTTTTCAGATTTTTCAGCGCTTGCACACCCAAAAACAGTATTCGGGAACTGGTATCGGTCTAGCGATTTGTCAAAGAATTGTCGATCGGCACGGTGGCAGCCTGTGGGTAGAATCAGAACCCAATCGAGGCTCGACTTTTTATTTTTCTATTCCTATACCAAAGTGAAGTCAGCAGTTCGCCTGAAGCAGTCAATCATTTTTAGATTTTAGAATTTAGATTTTAGAATTGAAGAAAGCGACCTTACTGATAAATCCGGGGGCTTGTGATGAGGATTGGGAGCTTTTTTCTCGTTCCACGGATGAATCCGGGCGCTTGTCACCAAATTGCTTGATTGTCACCCGTCCTTTACTTAAGCTTTAAATAGCTTTATCTTTTCTTTACAAAAATGCTTATAAACTGTAGCATATTCACTGATGACATCGAGCGATTAATCTATCACTATAAATCTAGTAGCTCTATCCTTATACAACTTATAAATCAGCGGTGCGCGCAAGACTTGTTAATTTTTTTCAACTGTATCCAGAGCATCTTGCTTTGGGATGCAATACTTTCCCTAGTAGTTCGCCCAGAAGGATTTGTGATGTGTTTGCAGTTGGCCGGTTCTCGGACAGGCTGCCAAGTGAAACAAGCATGATTCGCAAACCTTTGCAAATGGAGAAAAACGGTAAATTACAGCAACACAATTTCAGTGTTCTCAGCCAGATTTACCGGATGATGGCAAGAGATTCTTTGCAGGTAGTCAGACACGGCTCAAAGTCCCGTAACCTCACAAAAGAATTTGGTAGTGAGGCAAAGCCGTGAATTATCAAAAGAAAAATTTTACTCTTTTAATAGCAAACGATGACGAGGACACGCGCTTTTTGGTGAAGGAAGCACTGAGAGAAGTTCGATTAGCAATTACGAGCGAATTTGTGGAAAATGGAGAACAAGTGCTAGACTACTTGTACCGTCGCGGTCAATATCTTGGTAGCAGCAATTGGCATCAGCCAGACTTGATACTTTTGGATCTGAATATGCCGAGGCTGGACGGGCGAGAAACACTAACTTTGATCAGATCTGACCCCCATTTGCAACAAATTCCAGTTGTAATGCTCACAACTTCCCACCGCAGAGGAGATATTTTGCTTTGCTACCGCTTGGGAGCCAATTCTTTCATATCCAAACCAGTCACTTTTGAAGGCTTGCTTGAAGTAATGAAGACTTTATGTGAGTATTGGTTTGAAATCGTTTCACTCCCGCCGGATATGTAAGCATTAATGGAGCGCTAAATGCCTAGTTTGAGTGTATAGTGAATTTAATAAGCCGAAATATTGGCTTATCGCAAGTATCGCTCTCAAAACAAAAAAGTTGCCTTCGACGCGCTCCGAACGCTATAGTTGTGTTAACACGTCACCAATGTCTGAAAATTTTGTTGGTTGAGGATGACCTCGGAGCTCCGACAATGATCGAAGACCTTCTAGGGTCATTCAGCGAGTCTCTATTTCTCCTCCAAACTGTTACCTCTCTGGAGAGAGGAGTCGGGTGTCTGGAAGTAGAAAAGTTTGACGCCGTATTATTAGATTTGTCAGTGTCAGACAGCTTGAGGGGAAGCGAGGCGATCGCAGTTTTGAAAGGGCGATGGCCCACATTGCCAATTGTGGTGCTGACAGATATCAGCGATGAAAATATTGCCCGGTCGGTATTGCGCTGGGGCGCTCAAGATTGTTTGGTAAAGGGAAGATTTCACAGAACTCTGCTGGTGCGGGCAATCCATTACGCGATCGAACGCCAGCAAATCGAAGAACAATTGCGGCAGCAGGCTCTTCGACAGCGGCTGTTGGGCAAAATGATCGAACATATTCGATCGTCAATAGATCCGGCAAGCATTCTCCAAAGTACCGTTGCAGAAGTGCGCCAATTTCTCCAAACAGACCGCGTTTTAATTTATCGCTGTCAGGATTGGGTGTCTCAATTGGACGGGGAAGAGCAAAAAGGTGCGATCGTCGCAGGTGACGGTTTGCCAGAAGGTTATATTGAAAACCAAAATATTAGTGCTGCTTTGGCGGTGTCATGCTTTATTTTAGTCGAATCCCAGTCGGTACAAGCAATAGCAGATGTCAGCACTGCCCCCTTGGCTGGCAGTTGCAAAGAATTGTTGACAGATTGTGAAATTGCAGCAGTTATAAGCGTACCAATTTGGCAATCAGGCGACTGGGAAACGGCAAAAGAAACACCAGAAGCCACTGTTTGGGAAGTCGAGAACAATCAAGATGCAGCGGAAAATTATATCTGGCACCACGCGAGTGGAAAACCGCAGGCGCACAGTAAAAATTTGCCGGATTCGATCGCAGAAAATGGCAATAGTTTGTGGGGAATGTTGACAGCATACAATTGCTGCGGTGTCAGGGAATGGCAGCAGTGGGAAATAGATTTTTTACAGCACTTGGCAAATCAAGTGGCGATCGCGATCGAACAATCTCAACTTTACCGCAAGCTAGCAATAGCCAATCAAAAATTGCAGCAACTGGCAACTACTGACGGACTGACTGGCATTGCCAATCGCCGCCAGTTCGATCGGGTTTTGAACTTAGAGTGGCGCAGATTGGCAAGAGAGAAACTGTCGCTGTCTTTAATTATGTTGGACATCGACTTTTTTAAACTTTACAACGAGTTTTATGGGCACCTCGGCGGGGACGATTGTTTGCGCCAAGTTGCCGGGGCGATCGCCAGCGCCACCAAGCGGGCTGGGGATTTGACTGCCCGCTACGGTGGCGAAGAATTTGCCCTAGTGCTGCCCAACACTAGCGCCGAAGGGGCAAACGCTGTCGCCCGGAAAATTTGCGACGGCATCGCCAGCTTGAAACTGCCCCACGCGCGATCGTCGATCGGCCCCTACGTTACCCTCAGTTGCGGCATTGCGACAGCGATTCCTTCTGCCCAGGAATCTCCCAACACCCTAATTCGCAGCGCTGACAGCGCCCTTTTTCAAGCCAAAACCGAAGGCAAAAATCGCATTTGTCACGCCAGCAGTAACTCGGAATCTTCCCCGATTTTTATGTAAAAGTTGAAGGTAATTTGTAATTTGTAATATCGTGTTTAATTTTTAATTCACAACTCCTAACTCATATTGTTGACCTTTGCATCAGAATAATTATTTTCTGAGTGCACTGCCCGTGGGATGCAATCGAGTGACATGGAGTAAGGAGAATGCTCACTTGCAGGGTATAATTCAGATATTACGGTATTTGATATTACTGAGATGTTGCAGCCTTCTCAATTACTTGTTGAGGAACAGGCAATATGCCTGTTCCACCAGAAAATTTACTCGGTGTTTAACAGGCATATTGCCTGTTTTTGAGAAGGGTGCCAGATGTGAGATATTACCCATTTTCGCTTCCAAATTTCAATTGCCAATTGCTAATTTATTGCCCCAAATTTGAATTTGTAGTTGTTAAATTCGGTCGGACTGGAATTTCAATCAAAAACTCCGCTCCCTCTCCCGGTGTCGAAATACAGCTCAATCTGCCACCGTGGCGATCGACGATAATTGAGTGAGAAATCGACAATCCCAAACCCGTACCCTTGCCCACAGGTTTAGTCGTGAAAAACGGGTCAAACAGCCTCGATCGCACCGACTCCGGTATCCCTCGCCCGTTATCCGCAATAGATACCGCTACGAAGTCGGCAGCCGCCTGATAACTGCGAATAGCGATCGTGCTGGGATGTCGATCGCACTCCTCGATCGAACGCTGCTTGTCCCGTTCTTCCAAAGCATCGATCGCATTAATTAAAATATTCATAAATACCTGATTCAACTCGCCAGGGAAACATTCAATTTGTGGCAATAGTTGGTAATCTTTAACTATCTGAATTTCTCCATGACTGCTGTGAGATTTTAACCGATTTTGCAAAATCATCAACGTGCTATCAATGCCCTCATGAATGTTAACCGACTTCCCTGCGGACTCGTCCAATCGTGAAAAATTACGCAACGATTTCACAATCTCGACAATTCGCTCGGTTCCTACTTGCATCGAATTAAACAATTTCGGGAAATCCTCAGCGATATAATCCAAGTCTATTTGATCAATTTTCTCCAAGACTTGGGCTGGAGGATTAGGACAGTAATGCTGGTAAACTTTAATCAATTCCAGCAAATCTAAAGTGTAATTGCGAGCCGGATTGAGATTGCCGTGAATAAAGCTAACAGGGTTATTAATTTCGTGAGCAACGCCAGCAACTAACTGACCCAAGCTCACCATTTTTTCATTTTGAACGAGCTGAGCTTGAGTCGTTCGCAGTTTGTTAATAGCGGTTTCTAACTCTAGCGCTTTTGAACGTTCTCGCACTTCCGATTCCTGCAAAGCTGACTCGGCTTGTTTGCGATCGGCAATTTCACTTTGTGCTTGCTCAAACAGCATTGATTGCTGGATCGCGATCGCCAACTGCACGCTAATTTGTTTGAGACACTCGACCTCAATTTCCTGCCAGTGACGGGGGCCCGCGCACTCGTGAGCAATCAATAGCCCCCACAACTTCTCGCCTTGCAAAACTGGCACTACCAAATTAGCTCGCACCTGAAATTGACTTAATAAATTAATGTAGCACTCGGAAAGATCAGCTTGGTAAATATCATCCACAGCTACAGTACGACCGTGTTCGTAAGCAGAAGCATAGCGGTCTTCAAAGCAGGAATCGTCAATAGTTATTCCCTGAATAGCCAGCCAATTTTTGCCCACTGACTCGACATTTACAAAACCGCTCCAATCGGGATTAAACTGATAAATTACTGTCCGGTCTGTTTGTAAAAAATGCCGTACTTCAGCAACAGTTTTTGTCAAAATTTCTTCTAAATTGAGAGAAGAGCGAATGCGTTCCAGCATTCCTACCACCAGGCGTTCTCGCTTTAATTGCTGGCGCAATATAGCCTCAGCAAGTTTGCGAGTGCTAATATCTTCAATCACACCAATTACATAGCTAGGTTCCCCAAACCCATCCCGCACTAAAGATACAGTCATATTAGTCCAAACAAATGAACTGTCTTTGCGAATAAAGCGTTTTTCAAGGGAATAATTAAAAATTTCCCCAGCTAACAGTCTGTCGCGCGACTCGACATCGGCTGCTAGATCTTTGGGGTGAGAAATATCCCCAACATTTCGTGATTTCAGCTCCAATTCCGAGTATCCGACAATATTGCAAAACCCTTGATTTGCATTCAAAAATTGACCGTCTGGCCACACTTTAACAATGCCAATTGCCGCTTGTTCAAATACAGCGCGAAATCGCTGTTCGCTTTCTTGTAAAGCAATTTCTGCTTTTTTGCGATGGCTAATGTCCATTGCCGTGCCAAACAGCCGCACCACCTGACCCAACTCATTTTTAATAGCTTGTCCTTTACAGTTGACGTGCCTGATTTCTCCTGATGGAAAATAGATGCGGTGGTCGATATCGTAAGCTGTCCCTTCAGTCACTGCTTTTTCTACAACTTCTGCAAACCTTTCTTTGTCATCGGAATGAATTTGCTCGAAAAGTTCTTCCATTGTCGGTGGCAGATTCAATTCTCGACCGTAAACTCGAAACAGTTCCTCCGACCAAGTAATAACTCCTGCCTCCCTATCGAATTCCCAATTGCCGATGCGGGCTATTTTTTGCGCTGCTTGCAACTGTTCGGCAAGTTGTTGCAAAGATGCGATCAACTGAGTTTTTTCTGCTTCTGCTGCAACGCGGGCACTGATATCTTTGTGAGTGCCTGTTATCCGCAACGGCGCACCCCATTCGTCGTACTCGACTACCTTGCCCATCGCCAGAATCCACTGCCAATTCCCCCCTTTGTTGAGCATCCGAAATTCAAATTCATAGATATCAGTCTCACCTTCCAAATAGGAATTTAAACATTCCATTACCTTTACTCGGTCTTCTGGATGCACCAAACTTTCCCAACCTTTGAGGTTATTTTCAATTTCGGTTTCTGCATAGCCTAGCATTGATTTCCAATAAAAGTCGAAATAAGTTTCGCCAGTAGCTATATTCCAATCCCACAGCCCCAAAGAGCTGCCTGAAACTGCCAACTGCAATCGCTCTTGACTGAGTTTTAATGCCGACTCGGTGCGTTTTATTTCTGTGAGATCGGCAATGATAGCTATCATTCCTATCGGTTGCATAGCGCTATCTTTAATGCAGTTAGCTCGCAAAAAAGTTTCTATAATAGCGCCATTTTTACTCTTAATTTCAATTTCACTTTCCCAGGAAAAACCTTTCCGCAGCACCCTAAATAACTTTCTCAAGTCTTGAGATCGGGGATACATTACTGCTGGGCCGCCAGCATTATTTAGTTCTTCAACTGTATAGCCGTAGCGCTGAATAAATGCTTGATTATGATAAACGGAATAACCATCCAAATCTGCGATCGCGATCGCATCACTAGCACTGTCTACAGCTTGAGTTACCAGACACAGAGTCATTTCGGCTTGTTTGCGATCGGTAATATCAAAAATCGCTCTGTCGAGCCACAAAACAAGCCCTTCTAGATTGTAAGTTGGCCTACCTCTTTCCGACATCCACCGCACCGCCCCGTCATCGCGAACAATCCGGTATTCTAGATTGTACGGCTGTTTCGACTCTACTGCTGCGCTGATTTGTCGATCGACCATTTCCTTGTCTGCCTCGTGGACAATGCTGGCAAAACTCAAGCCGTTGTTGCCAATAAAATCCCCAGCAGGATACCCACTAATGACCTCAATTTCATCACTAATAAATACCATCCTCCACTCAGCATCATACAAGCTGCGGCAGATAGCGCCTGGGATATTCTCAACGAGCGATCGAAATCTGGCTTCACTCTCCCGCAAAGCTGCCTCGGCCTGTTTTAAATCAGTAATATCCAGCACCATGCCTTCCCAAACTATATCCCCTTCCTGCCCTATTTCCGTCGGACAATTAACTCGTTCCGGTCTGGAAACCCCTTGCATCCACTTAAGTTTCCCCGACGGTACAATCGCGCGCCATTCCTGCTGCCAGGGCTGCATATTTGCCGCAGAGACAGCAATAGATTCTTCAAATTTTTGACGATCATCTGGATGAATTAAATTAAAAATTAGTTGAGGATTCTGCTGAATATTTTCTGGTTCCAATTCAAATAAATAGCGGCTGCCAGAAGAAATATAAGGAAAACTTTTTTGACCGTCTGTTGAGAGACGAAATTGATAAATTATTCCCGGCAAGTTGGCAGCAAGTTGCCGCAGTCTAGCTTCGCTTTCTTGCTGCGCTAATTGTTTGCGCCTATCCTGAGTGATATCTCTAATTATTCCCACGAGAATTTTACTGCCATCGGTATTTTCAAAGACAGTTTTTTTAGTAGAAAGAATGTGCTTTGCACCGTTGGCGTCCGTAAATATTTCCTCACTCTCGTTTTCTTTCCCCGTCCTAAAGACTTGTTGGTCAGTATGCCAACAAATTTCAGCTTCTTGTTTTGGGAAAAAGTCATAATCCGATTTGCCCAGCAGTTCCTCGCGCTGCTTCCCGATCAGCTTGCAAAAAGCATCATTTAACAGTATCCAGCGGTGCTGTTCATCCTTGACAAAAAGTGGGTCTGCAACTGCATCGATTGTATAATTCAAAAACTTTTTACTAGCTTCTAGTTCGGAAAGTGCTAAAATCTTATCTGTAATATCATTAATAGTTCCTGTCGTCCCCTGCGCCTCGCCGTTCCCGCCAAAAATTAAAAATTCTTGCACTTCCACCCACCGAATTTCCCCATTTTTGGTAACATATCGACTTTGGTAACAACAGGATATTTGTTGATTGGATCTCCGACCTTTAAACGAATTTAAATATTGGTGGTGATCCTCAGAATGAATGTAGCTCAAACAGGAAGTTCCTAAGCTTTCATCAACGGTAAATCCGGTAATTTCCGTCCAAGCCGGATTGAGAAAAGTCCAATTGCCAGCAGTATTTGTTTCAAAAACGACTTCTTTGATATTGCCAACAACCTGCTGGTATTTTTCTTGACTTTTTTGCCATTCTGCTTGCCGTTTCTGGCGGGCGATCGCGCACCTGAGCGTCCGTACCAGCAGCCGGCTGTCTACCTGTCTTTTCACCAGATAATCTTGGGCGCCGGCGGCAATTAACTCGACAGCTAGTTCTTCGTCATCGGCCGCTGTCAGAATGACGATCGGAGTATTTATACAGCAATCTTGAAGTCGGAAAAAAGTATTAAATTTTAGGCTGTCAGGAAGTGAAAGATCTAATAAAATTACATCAAAAATTTTGTCGCTTAAAATTTCTATAGCTTCCCGGAGGCGAACTACATTGGTCAGATCAATTGACTTTCCTAGTTGGGGTTCACACAGCAGTTCTTGAATGAGTTCTGCATCTTCTGCACAGTCTTCTACTAAAAGAATTTTCAAACAAGCAGGCGTTAAAGTTGACTCAAAAACAGATGTCATACCATTTTATATTTTATATTTTTGATTTGAGATTTGGAATGACTGATGACTATCGCAATTGGGTTTTTGCGTACAGTGGCATTTTTTTTCCTGCTATCCTTTTGCTATTTTTTAGTAATTATAAAATGTCAGCAGCGGATGCAGCTACCTAGCTGATGATTGGGGAACTTGAACCACACGCTTGAGAGTGGGCTGTGTGCTTGCAGACCACGCAGATTTATTTATAGAATTGAGTTGTTCGCTGCAAGTTTTCCGCCTCGCCCCAAACCTAGTGGCCCAAAACTATTATACTCTTACCAATCTTGCCACTCAACTCTATTTTAATTTACAACCTTTGGCAGGGGAATAGCAAGATGGTATTACTACTAAGCTACAATAATTACCGTTGATTTACAAAATACGAGCTGAGATTGTGTTCGGTTAATGACCCGCAATTAGCGCCTATTTGTATTGAGCAATGCAAGTTTTTTCTTGAGCAAGTAACCAAGACTTGCATTGCTCAATACAAATTTAATTACCAACTTAGTTAGGGTTGTCTAACCGGACACAATTTAACTCAGTTGAGTCGCTCAATTTGTCTGCGGTTTGGGCAGCACAACTGTAAACACGCTGCCTTGACCGACATTACTGCTAATAGCAATCTCACCGTTAAAAGGTTTTAAAAGTTCAATACAAGTATAAAGTCCTAAACCTGTTCCTGTCGGTTCGCCTTCGGTTTTTTCCTCACCTTTAGGCGGCTTGGAGGTGTAAAAAGGGTCAAAAACTTTTGGCAAATCGTCAGATGATATGCCGCATCCCGTATCTGCAATATCCATGTATATGTTCGAGTCATCTTGCCGAGTCACGATAGTTATTTCTCTGCTTTTCTTTTCCCACATAGCATCCATTGCATTATTGATTAAATTATAAAATACTTGAGAAAGATAGGAATAAATTAATGGAATACTAGCAATTTCTTCGTCATAAAAGTATTTTTTTCTAATCTTATTTTTAAAATACAGGTTGCCTTCCAATAGCTGAATTTCTCGCTGCACTAAATCGTTGATATTCACCGGGTGCAAATCTTGCTTTTGCTCGTTTCGGCTTTTCATCATCAGAGTATCCATGATCTGATTGATTTTTGTGACTGCTTGAAAAATATATTTAGTATAGTTAAACAGAGAGTCTTCTTGAAGTTGTGTGGCTTTTGTTTCAATCAAATCGACGCTAGTCTGGATCACTTGCAGCGGACTTTTAAGATTGTGAACCATGCCCTGAGTTAAACGTCCGATGATGGCTGTTTTTTCCTGGTTTATTAATTGCTTGGTTTTTTGTTCAACAAGTCTTTCCAGGTTTTGGTTGAGGTGGGCAAGTTCGAGGTTTTTTTCTTCGAGTTTTTTTTGCAAGCTGCGGATTGTCAAGTGGGTTTGAATCCGGCTCAAAACTTCTTCGTGCTGGAAAGGCTTAGTGATGTAGTCAACGGCTCCTGTCTGAAAGCCTTTTACTTTATCCGGCGTATCGGAAAGGGCGCTCATAAATATGATGGGAATATCTTGCGTTGACAGGTCTGCTTTCAAACGTCGGCAAGTTTCAAAACCGTCAATTCCTGGCATCATGATATCCAAAAGAATCAAGTCTGGATGGATGTAGTCAATTTGCTCGATCGCACTTTCGCCGTCTAGAGCCACTAATACTTTAAACCCGTAATTCCTTAACAACTCGAAAAGTACGTCAAGATTTGTTTGGTTGTCATCGACAATTAGTATGATGCTTCTTTCGGAATTCTTATCGTTCATATTCAAGGGAAACATTCAAATTTTTGATTTTTGAGTTGTGGGTTGTGAGGTTAAATGGGATTCAATGAATTTTTGGCGACTCTAGAAACCCGGTTGCTTCCTAGAGGCTTCTATTTGCAATAACCCTTTGAGGAGCCGGCTACGAGTCCGGGCCGCCCAAGCAAATTAAGTTGTCGCTTCGCGGGAGGCCAGAACACCTAATTGAGAATGGTACTCTGGGCGCGAGATTTAACTGATTTTGAGTTGTCTGTTAGCTACCGTCAATTTTAGGACAAATGTTGCTTCAAAAAATCTCGAATTTGCTTGAGCTGAAATCCTTTAGCAAGTTGGCGCAGGTGATGAACGAAAAGCCTTAATGTCGGGTCAGAATGTTCGAGTTTAGCAGTTTCTTCCAAAATAGCTTCAATATCGCCCATTGCAGCCAATCTTAACAACGCCAAGACTGACTCTGAGGCAGGAGACACCATCGTTGAGTCAGCAGCAGCAATCTCAGAAGATGCTTTTGCAGTTTGATCTGTCCGCTTTTTGGTTTGTGATCCTTCTTCGTAAACCCATTCTAGTCTCAAATGCAGGCGCAATAATTCTAAAAGCTCATTAGTTTGAATCGGTTTGGTGAGAAAATTATCGCAACCTGCAAGTATGCTCTCTTGCTTGGTAGTCTCGTAAACGTTAGCGGACAAAGCAAGGATAACCGTATCTTTTAATTCCGGCAACTGTCGCAGCCGCCTGGTAGCTTCCCAACCGTTCATTACCGGCATCAGCAAATCCATTAAAATTATATCCGGTAGAAATTCCTGTGCTTTGTGCAAGCAGTCTTCGCCGTCTGTAGCTTCTGCAATTTCAAAGCCTAAATGAAAAAGCAGCCTGTGCAACATGGCGCGATTTACTTCGTGATCGTCCACGATTAGCACTTTCCGCTGAGAGCCGATAAAACCTACAAGCCGGCTTTTTTCTTGGCGGGAGGGGAGTTCCGAACACTGGGCGACTGCTGGCAAGTCTAGATCCAACCAAAATATGCTGCCTTTGCCGCAGCTACTTTGGACGCGAATTTGGCTGCCCATCATTTTGACTAATTTTTGGCTGATGGAAAGTCCCAGTCCGGTACCTTCGACGAAATTGTTATGATCGCCCACTTGATGAAAAGGCAAAAATATTTCTTCTAATTTATTCTGCCCGATGCCAATGCCGGTATCTTCGATTTGAAAGCGAATTTTAGGGGTAGGGGTACGGCCGGTATTGTCTGCTATTATCCCCTCGGGCGCTTCTGTTGTTCCTAGCGGCGGGTTAGACATTTGCTGCGCGTCTAAATTAGCGGTCAAATTGATTATTTGAGGGGCAATTTCCGCTGTCAAACTAGATTTTTTGCCGTTGGTTGGAGGATAATTAGCCGGGAAATTTTCTGCATAACCGACTTTGAATGTAACGCTGCCGCTGTTCGTAAACTTAACGGCATTGCTGAGCAAATTAATCAAAACTTGACGCAACCTTTTTTCGTCGGCCAAAATGCCGTCTGGAAGCGCTGAAACCTGCTCGTAATTAAAAGCAATTCCTTTTTGAGCTGAGCGCATCTGGAACAAATCAATAATACCTTTCAAAAAACTGGAAAAATGCACGTTTGTCAGCGACAGATCCATTTTACTAGCTTCGATTTTTGAGAGGTCTAAAACATCATTAATCAGCATCAGCAGGTGGTTGCCGCACTGGTGAATGTTGTTAAGACTTTCCTGTTGATCGGCGGTAAAGTTTTTATCGACTTTGAGCAGTTGAATGTATCCCAAAATCCCGTTCAAAGGCGTCCGCAATTCGTGGCTCATGTTGGCGAGAAAGTCGCTTTTAGCGCGGTTGGCGGATTCGGCGGCTTCTTTAGCTAATTGCAGGGCGGCTTCTGCAAGTTTGCGATCGGCAATTTCGGTTTGTGCTTGCTCAAAGAGCATCGATTGCTGAATGGCGATCGCCAACTGCACCCCCAATTGTTTTAGGCACTCTCCCTCCAATTGCTGCCAGGGACGCGGGCCCGTGCAGTGGTGGGCAATTAACAGCCCCCACAAGTTTTCGCCTTGCAAAATCGGCACTACCAGATTCGCTCTCACATCGAGCCGAGTCAACAAACCCAAGTGGCAGTCGGCCAGCCCGGCATTTTGAACATCTTCTATGGCTCTAATTCTGCCCTCTTGGTAAAGAGGAACGTAGGCTGACCCGAAACAGGGGTCATAAATTTCCATTCCTACAATTGGTCGGACATTTTCGGCAACCGACTCGACAGCGATAAACCCGCTCCAATCCGGATTAAATTGGTAAATAATAGTACGGTCTACTTGCAAAAAATGTCGCACTTCTTCGACACTTTTGGTAAGAATTTCTTCAAGATTGAGAGAATATCTAATGCGTTCCAGCATGGCTACTGCCAACTGTTCGCGCTTTAACTTTTGCCGCAAAATCAGCTCTGATTCTTTGCGTTTTGTGATATCGGTAATCACTGCAATTAAGCCGATGTAATTTCCATTAATATCTTGAATACTGTCGGCTCGCACCAGAGCAGTTACTGCTTCGCCGCTCTTAGTGTGCAGGGAAGCTTCGCCAGACCAAGAGCGACCTTGGCGAAGGCTTTTATAGATTTGTTTGTAATTTTTATGCCGGACATAAAGCGCGGTCATATCGCCAATATCATTGAGTTCTTCCACTGTGTAGCCGTAGCGCTGAATGAAGGCTTGATTGTGGTAAATAGACCGCCCTTTCAAGTCGGCGATCACGATCGCATCGCTGGTACTTTCGACGGCTTGAGTGACCTTGAGTAAAGCTAATTCTGCTGCTTTGCGATCGCTAATATCCGTCATCGAACCCACCATCCGCAGAGGGTTTCCGGCTTGATCCCAAACGGCTTGAGCGCGGGCGAGCACCCACTTATAGCTACCGTCTTTACACTGCAAGCGGTATTCGGCGGCGTAATTGGGGGTTTGGCGATCGAGATAACCTTGGATCGCTGCTTGGACTCGTGAGCGATCGTCTGGATGGATGCGATCGATCCATGCGCTGTAGTTGCTGTCGATGTCGCCGTCTGTGTAACCGATAATTTCTTGCCAGCGGGCCGATCGAAAAGCTTCATTTGTTTGAAGATTCAGATCCCAAATTCCGTCTTGATTGCCTTTGAGAACTAACTGCCAGCGTTCTTCACTTTTACGCAATTCTTCTTCGGCTTGTTTGCGCTGAATATGATCGCCCAATTGAGTCGCTACAGCCTTGACCAACTCTACTATACGCGGTTCCATAATTGAGCGGTCGCGCTTGCAGAATACTAAAACTGCCAGCACCTCTGAGCTAGCGTGAATTGGCACTCCGAAACAAGCTTTCAATCCGACTGATGCCGCCATTTGCGATCGGGCAAAAAGATGATTTGTGGCTAGAGAAATATCTTCAATCCATTCTACCTTTCTGGTTGACCAAATCCGTCCAGGTACTGCCACTCCGGCGGCGAATCTAATTTTTTTACTTTCGCGGCCGAACGTATCTAAATCGTGATGGCTAGCGTACCAAGTTTCGCTGTGTTCCAAAAAAGTACCGTTAGCAGTCGGTATCCAAGCTTCCGCAAAATTCCAGCCGATCGCATTGCACAGCAACCGCAGGATATGTGGGAGGGCGCTGTGAAAATCTGCGGACTGACTAATGGCTTGAGTTGCTGCCAGCAACAGCTTTATTTCATCTTCTGCTTGCTTGCTTTCTGTAATATCAGTTGCCGTGCCGAGAATTTGTTTTAACTTACCGTCTGCTGTTTTCGCAAATACAGTATCTCGGCTGACCATCCAGCGCCAAGAACCATCCTTGTGCCTAATTCGGTATTCAATTTCAAAGATATCCCCTTCGCTGCCTGTTTCCACTTGCTGTAAATAATCAGGCATTTTGATTGAATCTTCGGGATGGATTAAAGTTGACATCATCCACGGCCCCATTGCCTGAATCTCTTCTACTCTATAGCCAAGAATGTTGTAGATAGAAGCGTTTCCATAGATAGTTTTTTTTTCAATTAAGTCACAAACATACAAAATATTAGGACTTGCTCCAGCAATTTGTTGAATGAATCGCTGGCTCTCTCGCAGTGCTGCTTCTGCTTGTTTTCTTTGGGAAATATCGCGAACAACGCAAATAGTTTCTCCGCCGGCTAGCATTGTCAGCGATACATCTAAAGGAACCTTCGAGCCGTCGCGGCGGCATCCTACTGCTTCGGTCATGTACCAACCTTTCTGCACTAAAGTAGGCACAACTTCTTGCTCAAACCTTTGCAGTTCTGCACCTTCGTAGCATACTTTCCAACTTTTGCCTAACAGTTCTTCGAGAGAGTCGTAACCGTAGATTTTTAGTCGGGCTGCGTTGCAATAAATCAAAAGTCCGTCGGTATCGATTATGGCTATACCTTCGGAAGCGGCAGCCATTGCCGCTGCTTGCCTGTGGAGTTTTGACTCAAAACGTTTGCGATTGGTGATGTCGCGGACGATCGCGATAATTTCGTCATCCGTGCAGAAAACAATTCGCGCTTCAAAATCGTAGAGTTCATCATTAACGGGCATTTGATATTCTACAACTTGAATCTCGCCCGTGGCGATCGCTTGTTGATTGCCCGACAAGATTTTTTCAGCAAAAGCCGCCGGCAATATGTCTTGTGCTTTTTTGCCAATTAGTGTTTTTTGTGGGATGATTTTCTCGAAATCTTTGGCAGGCTTGAAGTCTACAAAAGTGCCGTCTGCCCGACAGCGAAATATCATGTCTGGTATCGCATTTAAAAGAGCGCGGTTAGTGGCTTCGCTCTTACGCAATTCAGCTTCAGCTTGCTTGCTAAATGTAACGTCGCGGGCAACTGCATAAATCAAACCTTCTTCTGCAAACGGCGATGCTGTCCACGACAGCCATTTATAAGTACCATCTTGGCAAAGATAGCGGTTTTCTAAGCTAATAACGGGGTGGCTATTTTTAAGTTTTTCTAATTCCGCTACAGTAATTTCTAGGTCTTCTGGATGGACGAATTCTATCAAAGGTTTGGCTAAGATTTCATCACTGCTATAACCTAATACATTTGACCAAGCGGGGTTTAATCGTTTAAAATACCCATCAAAACCTGCAATGCAAAGTAAATCCAGCGAGAGATTAAAAAATCGATCGCGGTCTTGCTGGGTTTGTTTCAATTCGGTAACATCCATCACCAAACCGTCCCAAACTATATCACCGTTGGCTTGCCTTTCTGGCTTCGACGCGCCTTGCAGCCATTTCACTCGATCTCCCATAACTTGCCGCCACTGGTGTTGCCAAGCTTGCTGAGTCGCCGCCGAAGTTGCGATCGATCGCTGCAAGTCTGAGATGTCGTCTGGGTGAACTGTTGCAAAAGCCAAAGTGGCATTTTCTTCTATTTGTTCTGGTTTTAAATTGTAGATCTGCAAACTGCCAGAAGAAACGTAAGTAAAAGATATTTTACCATCTACATAAAGCCGATATTGATAAATCATTCCCGGCACGTTGTCGGTCATTATTTGAAATCGAGCTTCGCTTTCCTGCAACGCAATTTGCTGGCGTTTGTATTCGGTAACATCTCGCATTGTTCCGACCAACATTTTACGACCGTCGGCGTTGTTAAAAACTGTTTTCTTGGTAGATATAATGCGTTCTTTTCCGCCGCGATCGGTAAAATTTTCTTCTGTTTCCTGAGAAAGACTTCTTTGCAATACTTGCTCGTCTTGTTGCCAAAAAAAAGCCGCTTGATCTGGGGGGAAAAAATCGTATCCTGACTTGCCAATCAGTTCCGATCGCCTTTTTCCTATCAAATTGCAAAAAGCATCGTTTAATACGATCCATCTGTGCTGCTCATCTTTAACAAAAATCGGGTCAGGAGTCGAATTAATCGTGTGATTTAAAAACTCTTCTGATGCTTTTAATTGAGCTTCGTAACGGTAGCGATCGCTCACGTCCAAGACTACTTTAATCAGGCGGTCTATCGAGCCGTCTTGGGCGCGAATACAGCGCAGGGAAACTCTAGTATAAACTGTTTTTTCGTCTTTTCGGCGCCACCTTTGGTCTAAAACATAGCCTTCACTCTCCCCTGCCAAAATTTTATTTAACTGCTCTAAACTCGACTGCAAGTCTTCAGGAAAAACCCACCTCTCCCAATTCTCATGCCAAAAATCCTGGCGATCGTATCCCAGCAAATCGCACAAAGCATCGTTTACTTCCAACCACTCGCATTTTTCTGGTGCTGAGGGGCAACTCGGAGGAGCCAGAATGGCAATGCCGACGAGAGAATTCTCGACTACCGAGCGATATTTTTCTTCGCTTTTTCGTAAAGCTTCTTGGTTGTGCTGTCGCTCGACTGCATAACGAAGCGATCTAATTAACACTTCGCTGTCAATTTTTCGCTTGACTAGATAATCTTGAGCTCCGGCTTGGATTGACTGCACGGCAAGCTCTTCATCGTTGCGGGCAGTCAGTACGACAATCGGAGTATTTAGGCTATATTCTTGTATTTTGACAATTGTATTTAAGTCTTGGCTGTCGGGCAGCGAAAGATCTAGTAAAATCACATCAAAATGTTCGCTGACCAAAAGTTGCTGCGCTTTGCTGAGACGGTCTGTACAACTTACTGATAGCCTCTGGGGTTCGGCTCTACTGAGGTTTGTTTCTAATAATAATTCTTCAATCAGATCGGCTTCTGCTTGATTGTCTTCGACCAGAAGAACTTTAAAGCCGTTTCGCTTTGCGGGTGGGCTCAAAACTGATATCATATACCTTGTTTTTTGTCATAAGGCAGTTTAGCCAACTATTATAGCATATAAAGAATTGTATAGCCACAAATCCCGCCGTTCCCAGTTAAAAACTCTTTGGTTCAACAATTACAATGCACTTTATCTCAGATGTTGAACGGTTCTCAAGAACGGGCTTTCCGGCCCATTTCACCAAGAGTAAATTTTCTTGGGAGGGGTTCTTCTAACCAGCCCTTAAAAGGCTTCTTGAAAATGGTACAATATCTGATATCTATGCGATTGTGTTTTTCCTCTAAGTAGGCTAACGCCATCAGGGGGAAATTTTTTAAGGTTTTTAGAAGCTGGGTTTCAGGAGGAAACTAAGCTGCTTAGTATTTTTTTGGGCGATCGCCCCTGTGACACGATTTTAGATTTTAGATGTAGTCCACCGATGAATCGGGGAGGTTGAACTAGAATCTCAAATTTTGGGCGACTCACGACTCTTGTCGGAAAATAAGTATCGGTTTTTGGGCGGGTTCAGCCGATCGCGCGATCGAACCCCACCCTTTTTTGCCCTTGGATTCCGCTACCAACACAATCCGAGCGATATCCCCGCACCAATGAGCGCTCAACGCCAAAAAAGCGGTGGGATCTATCTTCACTATTCATATTTTTACCAGTTCTTTTATGATACCTTACATAAACTCATTACTGCGATTTCTTTACTTTTTGCAATCAAATAAAATATCTCAACAGGCCTTGCTATTTAGCCAAAAAGTGATAATCTTGAAATAGAGGCAATCGAAAAGTCGGTTGATACAGCCTAGGAAAAAATCAGAGAATTTTGGTAACAAAATTACAATTAAAAATAAGCTGTCTTTTGTTTTCTGTCCTTGGGCAGAACTGAGAGGAAGTTGAGAGGTAAAAAGCAATGCTCGACAATTTAGCAATTGAACAAAAAGCCGGTTTAATTCCGAAAGAAAAAGCCTTAGTATTGTTATTTGATGAAGTCGGCATCGCCGACATCCCATTAGTAGGCGGTAAAAATGCTTCTTTGGGCGAAATGATTCAACAATTAACTGGCCAAGGAGTCAGAGTTCCCAACGGATTTGCAACTACAGCACACGCTTATCGGTACTTTATCCAGTCAGCGGGTTTAGAAGCTAAATTGCGCGAAATTTTTGCCGATTTAGACGTAGAAGATCTGCAGAACCTGCGACAAAAAGGCAAGCAAGCGCGGGCACTGATTCTCGACACACCATTTCCGCGAGAACTCCAAGCGGCGATCGCGGATGCTTACGAAAAATTGTGTGATCGCTACGGCGACAGTACAGACGTAGCAGTGCGTTCCTCCGCCACCGCCGAAGACTTACCCGACGCCAGTTTCGCGGGACAGCAAGAAACCTACCTCAACGTCCAAGCTTGCGCTGGCGTCCTCGAATGCTGTCACAAATGCTTTGCTTCCATATTCACCGATCGCGCAATTTCCTACCGCCAACAGCGGGGTTTCGACCACTTTGAAGTCGCCCTATCAGTCGGTGTCCAAAAAATGGTGCGATCGGACTTAGCATCCTCCGGCGTCATGTTCAGCATCGACACCGAAACCGGATTCAAAAACGCCGTATTAGTAACCGCCGCCTACGGATTAGGCGAAAACGTCGTCCAAGGAACCGTCAACCCCGACGAATACTTCGTCTTTAAACCAACATTAAAACAAGGTTTTCGCCCGATTTTAGACAAACGCCTCGGCAGCAAAACACTCAAAATGGTGTACGACATCGGCGGTTCTAAATACACCAAAAACGTCTCCGTGATAGCAGCCGAAAAAAATAAATTTGCCATACAAGATGATGAAATTCTGCAACTAGCAAAATGGGCAGTAGTCATCGAAGAACACTACTCTAAAGTGCGCGGGACTTATACCCCGATGGACATTGAGTGGGCCAAAGACGGCAATACGGGCGAATTGTTTATTGTCCAAGCGCGACCCGAAACAGTACAATCTCAAAAGTCTGCTAAAGTTTTGCGAAACTACAAATTGCAAGGTAGCAGTGCAGTTTTAGCAAAAGGACGCGCCGTTGGCGAATCAATCGGACAAGGCCCAGCCCGCATAATTTTAGATGTGCACAAAATCGCTGAATTTCAATCAGGAGAAGTTTTAGTTACCAACAAAACCGACCCGGATTGGGAACCGATTATGAAAAAAGCAAGTGCGATCGTCACCAATTCCGGCGGCCGCACTTGTCACGCCGCCATCATAGCCAGAGAAATGGGAATTCCCGCCATTGTCGGCACCGGCGACGCCACTCAAATCTTGAAAAATCATCAAGAAATCACTGTTTCTTGTTCCGAAGGAGACGAAGGCAAAGTTTATTCCGGTTTGCTTCCTTTTGAAATTCAAGAAACTGCGATCGAGAATTTACCCCGCACCCGCACTCAAATTTTAATGAATGTCGGGAACCCAGAAGAAGCCTTTGGTTTATCAGCAATTCCTTGCGACGGCGTAGGCTTAGCGCGGTTGGAATTCATCATTGCAAATCACATTAAAGCACACCCACTGGCACTAATTCACTTTGATGAATTAGTGGATGAATCAGTCAAGGAAGAAATTGCAGAACTCACAGCACTTTACCAACACAAACCCGATTTCTTCACCGACAAACTCGCCCACGGAATTGCCACAATTGCCGCCGCATTTTATCCAAATCCAGTTATCGTGCGGATGAGCGATTTCAAGAGCAACGAATATGCTAATCTTTTGGGAGGTCGGCAGTTTGAACCCAAGGAAGAAAACCCGATGATCGGGTGGCGTGGCGCCTCTCGTTATTACGACCCGAATTACCGCGAAGCTTACGCTTTGGAATGCAAAGCATTAAAGCGAGTTCGCGACGAAATGGGCTTGACAAATGTGATTCCGATGATTCCATTTTGTCGCACCCCAGATGAAGGGCGAAAAGTGTTAGCCGAGATGGCAAAACACGGTTTAGTTAAGGGCGAGAACGGCTTGCAAGTGTATGTGATGTGCGAATTGCCGAGCAATGTCATATTTGCTGACGAATTCGCCCAAGTTTTTGACGGATTCTCGATCGGCTCTAACGATTTAACTCAGCTAACATTAGGATTAGACCGGGATTCTGCTTTAGTCGCACACATTTTTGACGAACGGAATGAAGCTGTCAAGCGAATGGTAGCAATTGCGATTAAAGCTGCCAAGAAGTACGATCGCAAGATTGGGATTTGCGGTCAAGCGCCCAGCGATTATCCGGAGTTTGCTCGTTTCTTGGTTGAGTTGGGAATTGATTCGATGAGTTTGAATCCCGATTCGGTTTTGAAAACTTTGTTAGATGTTGCTAAGGTGGAGGGCGCGGGTTCGTTGATGGATTTAGCGGGGGATATTGCTAAGGTTTAACCGTTTTGGTTTTGGAGAGCAACCGGGTTTCTCAAACAATAGCTACCCCATGTTCTGGCTTGGTTGTTTTTGAACTCGACTCGGTTTCTCATATGTATTCCTGTAAAATAATCGCTCTCGCGTTTGTAGTGATTAATCCAAGTCCTCTAATTTTTATCAGGACTTGCATTCGTCACTACAAACCTATTTCATTGCTGATAATTGACCTGACATAATATCACATCATATCAGCACTTCTGGCTTTGTTGAACCCTGGCGCTGCGCGCGATCGCCCGACTCAGCCGCCAGCTAACGGTTAACACACGGGCGGCATAGTTTGAGAATTGATCGGGAACTTTTCTTATTTAAAACCGTCTTTTATGGGAGGATTTTCTGTTGCCATCGCCTAAATCAACAAACATATTCTCCACATAAGCTCTGAAAATGTGCTAACTGCTCTCCTGATTATTTTCATAGGTTTAGCTCCGTCGCTGCTGTCTTTGTGGGTGATGCGCTCTGCCCAGAGCCAAGCCCGCGACAGAATTGCAGCGGCCAGACTTGCGGTAGCGAATAGACCCATGCGAACTCCACTACCAACTGCCGATCGCACTTACATACAAAGCCTCGGTTACTCGATCGGCGATATCACTTGCGAGTATAACGCCCGCTCAAATTACATTCGCTGCGCTGTCAATCCTTCTGGGCCCTGTCAAGATTGTCGGTATTACCAAGCCAGAACACTTGACGTTGGGGATCAAAAGATATAGCTTATATTGGTGCTTGTATCTACGTCTATTTGCGGATGTAATAATCAATGAGTTAAGATGTACTTACGTGTAAGGATTATTGTTGAAGCTTGTTTTGGACGACCCACGCCCAAACTCAGCAGTTAAAACCTAATCGAGCATTATTGCTTGGTTACAGTTGCTATAACAGGGGAATTGCGTTGGGTGTTTTTCTAGTTGAGGACTTACGATCAGAAACCAGGTTTAGATGATAAATTTTGGTTGGGCGGCGAGAAATCTAGGAATAAATTGGGTTTCTAGTCTCCTGGTCGTAACTCCTGCAGTTAAGAAAATTAGCCAACAAAAATCGTAAGTAGCTGAGGGGCAAATCTCCAAATCAGTTTCTCCAAAACATCATGAAAAATTCTGCACGAAACATTGTCCCGAGCATTTATCTTAAACAGAAACCTGCTCGAAGACTCTAAGTTGACAGTGTGAGAAGTTAGTTGTGGGCTGCACGAATCTGTTTTTGCGATCGTAGCGAAACAGTCTCAAACCTAGATTGCTATCTCCAGACTCCAAGTCATGAATTTTTAAGACGCTTCGTCGATACAGGGTATGCCGATTTCAATTGAATCTCATATGTTGCACCATTTTCAAGAATAGGCTTTCTGGTCTGTTCCACAACAAGTGAATTTTCTTATGGGCTGGGCAGGAGAACCCCCCCATAGAAGGGTTATTGATAATGGTAAAAGATCTCAGTTGAATGACACTTCGGGCACGGTCGGCATAATTATGTGACGGCTATCACTCCCTAATTAATGTGTGGTTGCTATTGTGAACAGGGCTTGCACACCAACACCAAAGAAACCGAGTTGTTTACCGGGAGCGAGGGCTGCAAAGAAGTCTTTTCGTCCCTCAAACCAGGTTTATACGTCTAGAAATAGAGAGTTTTATCTGCAAACTAAAGTGCATTAGACGAGGTACAGAAAACCTCATCAAGTAAATTTTTGAGAACTCGTGTTCTTATCTACTGCGCGATGTCAGAGCTAGGCGTGTAACAGATACACTCGCTAACATAACAGAAAAAAGCCGAAGGCAAAATGTCACCCGATAGAAAGGTTATTGGGATTTAAACCCCCAATCATCAGCGCTTCTGCCGGCTATATTTTCAATGCTATCAAATATCAATATAGCACTGCTTTTTGGTGAGTAAAATTCGCTTTTTGCTCTTGATTTAAGTCAAGCAGCAGAGCCTCTTAGTCTGCAATTCAACCTTCTTTTCAAGACGTGATAACTATCATCTTGAACTAGGTACATCATCTACAATCCGTGAGACAATTTGACCATGCAAAGCATCTGCAAGAAATCAATCTTTCTAACCAAAAAAATATGTGACTCCACCGCAAGGATTGCTGGCACAAAGTTCCGAACAACAACTACTTATCCTCAGAAAAAACCAATAAAACAAGTAAAAGCAGACGAGTGTTTCCTGTCTCACAAACTTGGTGGCGACGCGGGAATTGGGCATCCCCACAGAGAATTTTTACGATCAACCGAGTCTGTGGGCGCCCGGACTCTAAAAAATGTACTGTTTCTCGATGCCAGAGTAGAGAACTTCGACAGTTTGGCAAGAGGAGCAACAGCCGACACAGAGGTATTTGTATTGGACTCGACGCGGGATGGAGTCGAGCAAATTACTAGAATTCTGGCTAATTGCAGCGATTTAGACAGCCTTCAGATAGTTTCTCACGGTCGAGAAGCGGGGGTGCAGCTAGGGTCGATCGAACTCTGCAACGACAACTTACAAACCTACAGCCATTTGTTACAGCAGTGGGGAAAAGTCCTCAGCGAGAGAGGAGATATCTTGTTATTCGGGTGCAGCGTCGCAGCGGGGGAAAACGGCGAGGCCTTCGTGCGGAGGCTGAGCTTGATTGTCGGTGCAGATATTGCAGCTTCCGACAACTTGACGGGGAGTGCGGCACTCGGCGGCGACTGGCAATTAAAATTTGCGACCGGGGAAATAAAGGCGAGAATCGCCATTGAAAAAGAAGTGCTCGAAGCCTACCCTTACGCCCTCGGCACATTAGTTAACGAAACCTTCAAAAACTCCACAGTTAGGGGGCCTTGGATTTACGGGGGAAACGACGGGGCACTGTTCGATCCCAGCAGTAACCTTCCAGCAGCCGATCAACTTATCCCCGGCATTACCGGAGGCACAGTATCCGGCGTACTTCCGGCTTTGGGCGGTGCAAGTCCCGGCGATGGCGCTCTGCTATTAACTCCAGCAGTAAACCTTCGGGAAGCCTTCGTTATCTACAACAACCCCATTCCTTCAACCGACGGTCTCAGAGTTCAGTTTGATTTTTATTCTTACGGTTCAAGGGAGCAATTTGAGGCTCCGCAACCCAATATTCGCCCTCAGCCAGGGGACGGGCTGGGTTTCTTCTTGATTGACGGCACTGTTAGCCCAACAAGGACTGGGGGTTATGGCGGTTCTGTGGCTTACGCTCCACGAACGGGTATACCCGGTATTGAGGGAGGTTATTTAGGCATTGGGCTTGACGAGTTTGGCAATTTTTCAACATCCACAGAAGGGCGCTCTGGGCCAGAGCCGCCTCCGATTCCCGGCTCCTCTATTGGTTCTTTCAGACCTGATTCAGTAACTGTTAGAGGAAATCAAGCAGACGGTTATCAGTTTTTAACAAATGCGATCGTTCCCTTCGGCATCGATAACATTCCTACGAGCATTGACTTTAGTGGCCCTATTGCCGGCCGCAGTTTTAATTTCAGCAATACGTTCACGAGCGAGCGCAATTTAGCCAAAAGATCCGTTCAAATTACGCTGAATCCATCTAATGATCCGGTGGAACCCTCTCGCCTCACCGTTGCCTTCGATGAAAATTTCGACGACATCTACGAAACTACATTGATCGATATCCCCAACTTGGCAACCGAAAACGGCCGAGTACCGCCAATTTTCAAATTTGGTTTTGGCAGTTCCACAGGAGCCGCCAACAACATTCACGAACTTCAAAACCTCGTAGTTGAAACTATCAATCCTCCCAGTATCACCGCAGAGGTTGCCACTATTAAGACCGGCCCGCAGTTCGTCAAGCCCGGAAGCAGCATTACCTACACGATTACTACTGTAAACAGGGGGCCAGCGCCTGCTACAAATGTTCTGATTCAAGACGAAATACCTTTAGAACTGCTGCGTCCGGGCGGATTGCCCCCGGTTCTCAGTGCCTCCAACAACGGCACTTACGTGAACCAAACCAAGGCTGTCACCTGGCCGTTAATTCCGGTTCTAAATGCCGGCGAGACTCTGACTTACACACTGACAATTGATTTGCCGCCCGGTTTAACCAGCGGTAGCAGTTTTGCCAACGTTGCATTCAGCACTAGCTCGACTTTCGACCCCGACCTCAGCAACAACAGCGGTGTGCTTGCACCTGGGCAAATCGAGGGGCCTGGTGTAGTCTTTACCACAGTTGTCAATACAGTCGCGGATTTAGTTACTACCAAAAGTGGCCCTGTGACTACTTCGGCAGGGTCAAGCGTCGCCTACACATTGACTACGACTAACAGGGGGCCAGACCCCGCTGCCGATGTGACAATCACTGACAGCATTATTCCGGGTTTAACAGGAGTCAGCGTATCGGACGGCGGCACTTACGACCCTGTTTCGGGCATTGTCACCTTCCCAGCACTGACGGCGCTGGCAAATGCGGCTACTGCGACCCGCACCATCAGTTTCATTGCCCCAGCCACCCGTACCGACATCAGCAACACCGCCCGGAGTAGCGCGGCGACTTTCGATCCGATCGCCACTAACAACAACGGCTCGACAACCAACAAAGACGGCACTCCCACTAACTCTACGGTTACAACAAGTATTGCGCCCAACGCGGATCTGGCAACCACCAAAACCGGCTCTACGGATGCTCGCGCCGGTAGCTTGGTCAGCTATACAATCGCTACAGTCAACTTAGGGCCGAGTCCTGCAGAAGCTGTAACCATCACTGACAGCATAGTTCCGGGGTTAACCGGAGTCACGGCATCTAACGGTGGCGTTTACGATCCAGTGACAGGCATTGTCACCTTTGGGCCGGTGGCAATCGCCAACGCGGAGACACTCACCCGGACGATCGGCTTCACAGTACCGCCCAGCCTAACTTCCATTAGCAACACGGCCAGAAGTACCTCCATCACTCCCGACTCCACTCCGGCCAACAACAACGGTACAAACCCCAACGCCACCGTCACCACCTCGATCGATGCTGTGGCCGATGTTGTCACCCAAAAAACGGCTCCGGCCAGCATCAAGGTGGGCGACACGCTACTTTATACAATTACTACTACCAACTTAGGGCCGAGTCCCGCGACCAACGTAGTCATCACCGACAGCCTGATTCCCGGCTTAACTAATGTCAGCGTGTCCGATGAAGGAACCTACAATCCAGACACAGGGACGATCGATTTCCCAGCGATCGCGACTTTAGCCAGCGGCAGCAGCGTCACCCGCACCCTGATGTTTGTACCGCCGCCTACCCTGACGAGCATCACCAACATTGTCTTGAGTCGAGCGTCCACTTTTGACCCGGACTTAACCAACAACGACGGCTCGACAGTCGCATTGCCCGGTCAGGCGGGGGGGCAAGTTATTACCTCGATCGATGCTGTGGCCGATGTTGTCACCCAAAAAACGGCTCCGGCCAGCATCAAGGTGGGCGACACGCTACTTTATACAATTACTACTACCAACTTAGGACCGAGTCCCGCGACCAACGTAGTCATCACCGACAGCCTGATTCCCGGCTTAACTAATGTCAGCGTGTCCGATGAAGGAACCTACAATCCAGACACAGGGGCGATCGATTTCCCAGCGATCGCGACTTTAGCCAGCGGCAGCAGCGTCACCCGCACCCTGATGTTTGTACCGCCGCCTACCCTGACGAGCATCACCAACATTGTCTTGAGTCGAGCGTCCACTTTTGACCCGGACTTAACCAACAACGACGGCTCGACAGTCGCATTGCCCGGTCAGGCGGGGGGGCGAGTCATTACCTCGATCGATGCTGTAGCCGACCTGGTTACGTCCAAAAGCGGTCTCACATCTGCTCCTGCTGGTAGTTCCGTGACTTATACTATAACTACCGCAAACAATGGGCCGAATGCTGCTGAAAACGTAGTGATTACAGACAGCATCATTCCCGGTTTAACGGGAGTCAGCGCATCCGATAACGGCACTTACGACCCAGTGACAGGGGTTGTCACCTTCCCAACAATTCCCAGTTTGACTAGCGGCAGCAACATCAACCGCGAAGTAACAGTAGTCGTTCCAGCGACGGGCACCATTAGCAATACTTCCCAGAGTCGAGCGACCACTTTTGACCCCGAACCCAGAAATAACAACGGTTCCGAGTCCAGAGCCACTGTCACCACCGCCATTTTACTCGCGCAGCCAACACCCAACAAGCTTCCATCAGCCGACAGCAGCAATGTGGCGATCGCGCCCAACAGCGTTGTCCAAATTAGCGGGCTCGGAGGCAGAGACTCAGACGGCACAGTGGTTACATTCACCATCAGCACCCTGCCGCCGGCAAATCAAGGCGTCCTGTTCTTGGGCGACCCCGCAACAGGGGGAATCGCTGTCACGGCAGGTCAAACGCTGACAGCCGAGCAAATGACGCAGTTATTCTTCGAGTCGGCCGGCAATTTCACAGGAGCTAATTTTACCTACAGCAGCAAGGACAATCTCGGTGACAGCAGTCCTGCCGCCACCGTTTCTCTCGTGTCCCTGGCGTTCAACTACCCGCCGGTACCCACAAACATCAGCAAGACACTGGCGCCAAACAGCACCGTCAACCTCACAGATCTCACGGCAAAAGACCCCGAAAACTCGATCGAATTCTTCACTATCCACACCCTGCCGGCGGCAACTCAAGGCGTGCTGTTCTTGGGCGACCCCAGCCAGGGAATCCGGATCACGGCAGGCCAAAGACTTAGCGCAACTCAAATCAGCCAGTTATTCTTCCAAGCAACCAGCGAATTCGCAGCCACCAACTTTACCTACAGCGCCACAGACAGCCGCGGCGCCATTAGTCCAGCCCCCGCTACAGCCTCCCTGCTAGCACTATTACCTCCCACCGACCAGCCGCCCGTCGCCAACAACTCCAGCGTCGCTTTGTTGCTGGAAACAATCGTGAACATCCCCGGACTCGGAGGAACCGACCCCGACGGCACGGTGGTTTCCTTTACCGTAAACACCTTGCCACCAGCCAATGAAGGCACGCTGTTATTGGGCGACCCCAGCCAGGGAGTGCGGGTGACGGCAGGTCAAATCCTGACACCCGAGCAAATTACCCAGTTGTTCTTCCAGGCGTCCGGCAATTTCACAGGGGCAAACTTCACCTACAGCGCTACAGATAACCTCGGCGCCACCAGTGCGGCAGTCGCCACTGTCTCTCTCATCCCCCTTAAGGAAGCGATACCGACGCCGACACCCGCGCCAACACCAACACCACCAACACCAACACCTGCAGCGGAACCAACACCCGCGCCGGAACCAACACCCACACCAACACCCGCCCCGACGCCCATACCCGCAGCGGAACCCGCCCCGACGCCCATACCCGGGCTAACACCCACTCCAACACTCGCGCCGGAACCAACACCCACACCGGCACTAACACCCACACCGGCAGCGCCACCAGCCCCGACGCCCATACCCACGCCGACGCCCATACCCAGGCCGGAACCGGAACCAACTGCAACACCGGCGCCAACACCAACACCCGCCCCGCAACCAACACCCGCCCCCGAACAACCAACACCGACGCCAGAACCAACCCCCATATTCAACCCAGTACCCGAACCCGATACCAGTTGCGGTTGCGACCCCTTGCCCTTGCTGCCCCCGCTCACATTTATCCAACCCCAGCCAGAGCAAATACTTAACTTCGACTCAAACGCCGCCCAACT